>NZ_JBIYSM020000014.1:0-82481 GCF_044759095.2 Brevibacillus soli | reverse complement strand
GGATTGGTTCAGGGAGAAGGGTATCCCACAATGTGATTTGCTCGTTACGAAGTTTTAACATAATCGCTCACCTCAAAAAGGATTTTCGAGGAGCACTGTTGAATTTCTTTATGAAGAAAGGAATTCAGTCCCTCTTTTTGGATGTATTGCCTCGTCAACAACTACTTCCATTTAGAGAGCTGAATTCCTTTTGTTTTTGACTTACCCCAGGAATTTTTCAGGGGAAACTAGCTATTCTCACCCCACTCGGCGGTAGCTATCGCTGAGCCGAGTGGGGTCCCTTTTTTCGTCGGGCGGGGCCCCGAACACTTTTCTAGCGGCTGTATGGGATGTCCAAATTTTTAAATTCTTATACACGAAAAAAAGCTGCTGACTCAAGGTCAACAGCTTCCGTTTTGTTACGTTATTTCGGCAGCTCAAACGAGCTTTTCAGCGAGACGATCCGGTTGAACACCAGCTTGTCCTCTGTCGTGTGTTTGGGGTCGACGTTGAAGTACCCGTGACGGAAGAACTGGAACTTGTCTTGCGGTCTCGCTTCCTTCATGTTCGGCTCCACGAAGCCCTGGAGGATCTCCAGCGAGTTCGGGTTGATGTTTTCCAGGAACGAGCCTTCCTCCTCCACGTCCAGTATAAGCGGTTCGTACAGGCGGAATTCGGCCGGCAGCGCGTGTTTGGCATCCACCCAGTGAATGGTCCCCTTTACTTTGCGGCCGGTAAAACCGGAACCGCTCTTGGTCTCGGGGTCGTAGGTGCAGTGCAGCTCTACCACGTTGCCTTGTTCGTCCTTGATTACGTCGTTGCACTTGATGAAGTAGGCGTTCTTCAGACGCACCTCGTTGCCTGGGAACAGGCGGAAGTACTTGCTCGGCGGGTTTTCCATGAAGTCGTCCTGCTCAATGTAGATTTCCCGGGAGAACGGAATTTGCCGCATTCCCATTTCCGGATTTTCCGGGTTGATTTCCGCATCCAGCATTTCTACCTGATCTTCCGGATAATTGGTGATAACCACCTTCAGCGGACGCAGGACACCCATTGTTCGCGGCGCCTTCAGCTTCAAATCTTCGCGGATGAAATGCTCCAGCATTTTCGCGTCGACCACGCTGTTGCTGCGCGCCACGCCAATCTCCCGGGCAAATGTGCGGATCGACTCCGGCGTGAAGCCTCTGCGGCGCAGACCGGAAATGGTCGGCATGCGCGGGTCGTCCCAACCGTCCACGACTCCCTCGTCGACCAGCTGCTTCAGCTTCCGCTTGCTCATCACGGTATTGGTCATGTTCAGACGGGCAAACTCGTACTGGCGCGGCACATGCTCCATCTCGCACTCCTGAATGACCCAGTCGTACAGCGGCCGTTGATCCTCAAATTCCAGCGTACAGATGGAGTGCGTTACTCCCTCGATCGCGTCTTCCAGCGGATGAGCGTAGGCGTACATCGGATAGATGCACCACTTGTCGCCCGTGTTGTGGTGCGTCGTGTGGGAGATGCGGTAGAGAACCGGGTCGCGCATGTTTATGTTGGGGGAGCTCATGTCGATTTTGGCCCGCAGCACTTTTTCTCCATCTTTGAATTCACCCTTGCGCATACGATCAAACAGGTCCAGGTTTTCTTCCACGGAACGGTTGCGGTACGGACTCTCTTTTCCCGGCTCAGTCAGTGTGCCCCGGGTCAAGCGGATCTCTTCGGCAGAAAGATCGCAGACGTACGCCTTGCCCTTTTTGATCAGCAGCACGGCACGGTTGTACATTTCTTCAAAGTAGTCGGACGCAAAAAACAGGCCGTCCCACTCGAAACCCAGCCATTTTACGTCTTCCTTGATCGATTCGACGAATTCGATGTCTTCTTTTACCGGATTGGTATCATCAAAACGCAGGTTGGTTCTGCCGTTAAATTCGTCTGCCAACTCAAAGTTCAGGCAGATGGATTTGGCATGTCCGATATGAAGATAACCGTTTGGTTCAGGCGGAAAACGCGTAACGATCTCTTTTACTCGTCCCGATTGCAAATCATCGAGGATAATATTGCGGAGAAAATTGGATGAAGCTGGCTTGTTTTCCACGTACAATCAACCTTTCGATAACCTTTGTATTCAATAATACTGATTCCCCATCAATAGTTCAACATGGACGAACGCTCTCGTCTTCATGATGTAAGAGCAGCGAGGCCGGGAGGGTCAGGATGCCCTCCTCAACCTCGCCGGCTGTCTTTACTGAATCAGGCTGCGGTCGTAATAGATGTTCAAAATGGATTCCAACGGCTCCTTCCCGTCAGCCACCGCGTGCACCTTTCGCCAGAACTGGGGCTTGATCAGATGCTTCAGAGGCTGATTTACATGATGAAATTGCCGAAATGCCTCTTTGGCAAGGCGATCCCAGCACGGATAATACCGCAGCAGATCATCGGGCATCACTTTCACGCGTTCCGTACCTGCTTCCGGAAAACAGTCAAACGGTTCATCGAGATTTAACGTTCCGTAATCATCCGTCAGCTGTTCCCCCGGATAAATGTCGCGTGCCGCCAGCTCCAGTTCATACGCCGTTCCGACGCAATTGGCATGAAAGCTGTGATTGACGTAGCGTCCTATGTCCCAGCATAGAACGTACTTGCCCTGCCGGTTGCGGTACGAATACTTTAGGATATCCTGCTTCCGTATGGGGTCGAGGGACTCCACGTAAGACGGATCGAGAATCTGGTCAAGATCGTCCAGCACCCAGACAATCGTCCCCTTGGGAATCATTTTGGTGGCAAACACACCGTACCCGATTGCGTCGTTCACGTAACGCAGCTCTGTATGCGGATGCATCATGCGGTTTTCCACCCCTTGTGATGGTCACTATTTCCTATCATCATAATCAGGGTGAACGGGATAGGTGTTTGCGTTTTCACACATTTCCCCCTAGAACGATCAGTTTTTACGGGATGGCGGGCTGTAACATGGGCTGCTCGTGTTCCGCCCGAGGTGCCGAAATCACGAAACCCGTCTCCGCATTACGCAGAGGCGGGTATGTTCTGAATCTCTTTTTTCGTTATGAACTACTTGTTTTTCCTTCTTCATAACTCCCTTTCCATAATGAATATCCCAACCAAATAAAACCAATCCCAGCTAGCGGTTGAGATACGTAAGACCCATATGGAATGAAATCTAAAATAGGCACTACTGCAAGCAAAAGGGCACCCCATCTAGGAAGGATAGCTTTCCAAGCTGTTACAATGCCGAACAGCATTATCCCTATAAAAAAGGGATATAACGAAATAGCTACACCTGTCATGATTTGCTCAGGCGGGTTATTTAATATCTGTGGGGAAAATTCCTCTAACACAGGTATTACGAACGCATTAACCCAACTATGTCCTGCCCATAATACCGCCCCAATAAAAGTAAAAATGAAAATAAGGAAGCCAATTACTCCAACAGCATTCATTTGACGAAGATAAATTCCGACGAGACCCAGTAGCAGAAAGGCCATCCCGATTAGATCGGCATAAGAACCAATCTCCTCTAAAGAAATACTAGACCAAACTGACATAGAAAGAAAAAGAATCCCCGCGATAATCGAACATAAACCAGAAAATCGTAAAAATGATGGCATAGTCATTTGTACACACCACCCTTTTGTAATTTTATTTCCACCACAAATATGCTTATGCATAAGCTCAAATTCCTTGCACGTCCTACAAACCCTTATTTTCCAGAATGACTAGCGGGACGCAGCAAATACATGAAGGATCTCATGGAGCTGCTGACTCGAGCGGCAGAACTGGTCGAAGCCGGTACCCCGGCAGTTCGGGGCCCCGCCCGGCGAAAAAAGGGACCCCACTCGGCTCAGCGATAGCTACCGCCGAGTGGGGTGAGAATAGCTAATGCCGGGTGGGTTTTCTTAAGCCAAAAGCGTCTGACAGAGATGCTGCACGTTTTGTACGTCCAGGCTTACGGCCACTCTTATACACCAACGAAAAAAGCTGTTGAGGAGGTTCGCCTCTCAACAGCTTTTTCCTTACTGGAGCAGGGAAAGCATCCGATCCGGATGATTGGTGCAAATCTGCACGTCCGAATGCCAGCTCATAAGGGTCTGGATGGCCTGCGGATCGTCGACGGTCCAGGCGATCAGGCCAATGCCGGAATCTAGTGTCGAACGAACAAAGTCGGGGGTCAGATAGGGATACGCCATGGAGAGAATGGACGCCCCCGTCTCCTTCAGCTGCTCCTGCAGCAGTACCGGTTTTCCGTATACGATCAGCCCGGTTTTCATGGTGTCGTCCAGCTGCCGCACGCGCTTCACGACCTCGTGGTCAAACGAGGTGATGTACACATCCGACTTCATCTCGTACTGTTCCACCAAGCGGATGACGCTTTCCTCTATTCCGGGGTACAAATCACCGGCTGTTTTTAGCTCGATATTCAGCACACATTTGCCCTTGACCGCCTGCAGGGCTTCCTCCAGGGTGGGAATCTTCTCCCCGGCGCAGGATGCGCCAAACCAGCTTCCTGCGTCCAGTGCGGTTAGTTCCTCGTAGGTATGGTCCTTAAGCAAGCCGCTGCCGTTGGTGGTCCGCTCCAGCGTAAAGTCGTGAAACAGCACGGGTACACCGTCTTTTGAAAGCTGAACATCCACTTCCATTGCCCGGATTGCCGGTTCTGTCAAGGCCAGCCGGATTGCCGCCATCGTGTTTTCCGGCGCTTTGCCCGACCAGCCGCGGTGTGCCATACAGATGTTCATCAAGATCCCCCTTTACTTTTTCAGTAGTTTTTCCCCTTTTTCCACGGCCTTGTTGATCGCCTCTTCCGGAGTCGCCTGCCCCAGTACCGCCCGCTGGATTTCCGTCATGATCACTTCCTGCAGCTCCTTGTATCCCGGAACCATTGGACGCGGTTTGGCGTGTTCCAGCTGATTTACGGCCACCTGGAAATTCGGATCCTTTTCGTACGCTTTTTTCATTTCTTCCGACTCTACCGCATCCTTTGTTACCGGCATATAGCCCGTTTCCAGCGACCACGGAATGGTTTGCGGCGTGTCGGTCATCCACTTGATAAACTCCCATGCCGCCTTTTTCTCCGCCTCGGAAGACTTGGACAGCATGACCAGGTTGGCGCCGCCGGTCGGCACGCCGAAGCTCTTGTTCGCCGGCAGGAATGCCGCACCCACTTCAAATTTCGCATTGTCCTTCAACGATTTCAAGTCACCCGTGGAGGTAAAGATCATGCCTACCTGCTGGTTCAGGAAGTCTTGTTTTGCGACATCCCATGCGTTGTACTTTTCTCCCGGAGGGGCTTTCATGACGCCGTCCTGCAGCAGGCCGGTCCAGAACGCAAGCGGCGCTTTTCCTTCTTCGCCGTTGATGGCCAGGCTTTTGCCGTCTTCGCTGAGAATGTTTCCGCCGTTCTCAAACACCAGCGCTTCGTAGAACCAGATGTCGATCGGGGTAGAGAAGCCGTATACGGCTGTTTTGCCCCCTTCTTTTTTCGTCAGGGCTTTGGCGTATTCACGCAGCTCTTCCCATGTCTTGGGACCGTTGGGGTCCAAACCTGCCGCCTTCAGCATGTCGCGGTTCACGTACAGCAGCGGTGTGGAGCGGTTGAACGGAATGGCATACAGCTTGTTTTCCCAGTAGGAATTGCCCATCAAACCGGGAATGTACCTGTCTTCCGTGCCTGCCGCGTAAGGCCCCAGGTCTTCCAGTACCTTGGCATCGGCAAAAGCGCCCACGGACGCAATTTCCACCATCGTAACGTCGGGTTGGTTGCCAGCGGAGACAGCAGCCAATACCTTTGCATGGTTCTCGTAGTAGTTGCCCTGATAAGCCGGTTTGACCACGATGTCTTTGTGGGTTTCGTTGAACTGCTTCACCAGCTTTTCGATCATCTCACCGTTGTGACCGCCCAGGGAGTACCAGAAGTCGATCTCCACCGCTTTGTTTTCCGCTGCTGCCGGCTGCTGACCTCCGGACGCCTGACTGGTACCGGATGCTTCCTGTTTTCCGCATCCGGCCAATGCGGCCGACAAGCCTAATGTGCAAGCCAGAATGGACAAGCTCAACTTTTTCACAAAAAACCCTCCTAGTCATCTTTATGGTTACGGGTTGCCCCATAATCACCTATTTGGATTGGTAGACGAATGCGCTGATGATGTGCCGTTGGGCGAAAACGAAGATGGCGAGAATCGGCAGGACGAGAATCATGTTGCCCGCCATGATGACGTTCCACAGCTTGCCTCCCTCTGTCGCCTTCAGCATGGAGATGCCGATCGGCAGGGTGCGCACCTCATCGCTGTTGGTCATGATCAAGGGCCAGAAGTAATCGTTCCAGTGATAGATAAAACTGAACAGCCCAAAGGTGACAAGCACAGGCTTGGCCATCGGAACCATCACCCGCCACATGATCTTCCACTCAGAGGCGTTGTCCAGCCGGGCCGCTTCAATGACCTCGTCCGGTACCTGCATGAACGACTGGCGCAGCAGAAAAATGCCAAAGGCACTCGCTCCATAGGGCAGGATCAGCGACCAGAGCGTATTGACCAGCCCCCAGCTGCTCATCTCCACGTAAATGGGCAAAAAGACAACCTGCGGCGGAATCATCAACGCAATCAAGGTCAGACCGAACAACCAGTTGCGGCCGGGAAACCGGTAGCGGGCAAAGGCATAGGCAGCCGGCACACCGGTCAACAGCTGCAGTACTAGGATGCCAGCGGCGACCAGAAAGCTGTTCCAGACATACGTGAAAAACGGACCCGACTCCCACGCTGTCTGGAAGTTCCCAAACTGCCACGACTCCGGAAGCCAGGTAGGAGGAAATTGATACACCTCCGGCATCGTTTTGAACGCCGTCAGGAACATCCAGAGAAAAGGAAAGACGAATACCAGCGACACGATGATCAGCAGCGTCCACTCCAGCGTTTTGAACGAAATTTGCCCCAGTCGATACACCGTCACATCTCTCCTTTCCTCAGCGGTAATGGACACGCTTCTCCATGAACAGGAAGTGGAACAGCGTCAAGAGGCCGACGAGCGCCAGCAAAACAACGGAAGCTGCGGAAGCAATTCCTCCGTTGTAAAAGTCCATCCCCTGCTCATAGATGTAAAAGACAAGCATGTTGGTACTGTTGACCGGTCCGCCCTGGGTCATGATGTAAATCGTATCGAAGACCTGAAACGACGAGATCGTATTGATTACCAACAGGAAAAACAAGGTGGGCGACAGCATCGGGATGGTGATGCGGGTCAAGGTTCTCCACGAGGGCGACCGATCCAGGGCAGCCGCTTCGTAGATGTCACGCGGAATGCTTTGCAGCCCGGCAATAAAGACCAGCGTATTGTAGCCGACCACCTTCCACACGCTGACCAGCACCAGCGACGCCAGCGCACTGCTAGTATCGGCCAGCCAGGTATAGCCGGGCAGCCCGATGAACTCCAGCACGGCATTCAACAGTCCGTACTGCGGGTCCATCAGCCACATCCACAGCATGGCGACAGAGACCAGCGACACGACGTGAGGACTGAATACGGCCGCCTGCACAATCCCGTAGATTTTCGCCTTCCGGTTCAGCCACAGCGCCAGGAAAAACGCTAGTCCGATCCCCAATGTTACCGTGCAAACGGTGTACACCATCGTGTTTGTCAGGACTTGATGAAAATCAGCATCGGCTAGCAGGGCGATGAAGTTGTCCAGTCCGACCCACTCCATCTCCTCCAGATTGAGCAGGGACCAATCGTGAAAGCTGAGATACACCATGTACGCGATGGGAAAGAAGAAAAACACGGCAAAAAACAGCAGAGCCGGTGCGATATAAGCGTAGGGCCGAGCCTTTTCAGCGAAATGAAGCTTCGTTGTCATCATCCACTGTGCCGGACGTACGCTCGAAACCTGAGTCGCGACTGCCTTTCGCATTACATCAAGCCCCCTGCGAGAGCACTGTTTGCGTTCCTCCGCTCCGCATGACGGATTCGCTTGCCCGTTGTCTTGTCAAACAGGTACATATGCTCTTTTTGTACCGTGACGACGACCTCGGCGCCTGCTTCCGTCAGGGTCTCGGGGTCCCTTTTCACCACGATTCGTCCGATCGGGGTTTCCACGTAGTAGAGCACATCGGAACCAAGTATTTCCCGGGATGTTACCGTTCCTCGGAAAACGTACCGGCTTTCCTGCATGGCGGCCTGGCTGGCTGTATGTGTGATCGCCGCTTTTTCCGGGCGGAATCCCAGGAGCCTGTGGCCCCTCTCGTCCTCCGGAAGGATGTTCATCGCGGGAGAGCCGATGAACTGTGCCACGAACAGGTTATCCGGGTCGTTGTACAGCTCCATCGGAGAGGCCGCCTGCATGATCTCTCCCTCGTTCATCACCACGATTTGATCGCCCATGGTCATCGCTTCCACCTGATCGTGCGTCACATAGAGGAATGTACTGCCCAGCTGCTTGTGCAAGCTGGTCAGCTCTACCCGCATCTGGTTGCGCAGCTTGGCGTCCAGATTGGACAGAGGTTCATCCATCAGAAACACCTGCGGCTTCTTCACCATCGCACGCGCCAGGGCGACACGCTGTCTCTGACCGCCCGACAGCTGCGAGGGCTTCCGGTCCAGATATGGACGAAGCCCCACCACCTCGGCTATCTCCTCCACCAGACTTTTGCATGCCTTCCGGGAAAAGCCACGGTTTTGCAGCCCGAACGCGATATTGTCAAAAACGCTCATCGTCGGGTAGAGGGCGTAATTTTGAAACACCATGGCCAGATCACGCTTGCCCGGGGGCAGGTCATTTACCTGCTGATCCCCGATCCAAATCTCCCCCGACGTCACACCCTCCAAACCGGCGATCATCCGCAGGGTGGTTGACTTGCCGCATCCCGAGGGTCCCACCAGCACCGTGAAAGAGCCGTTGGGCACAACCAAGTCCAGTCCTTTTACCACGGGTTGGTTGTTGTAGGTTTTGGCTACCCGCTTCAACAGCACATGCGCCATCAGCCACTCACATCCTTTCCAGGGATTTTGCGTTCAGCAGTTCATCCGCAAACGTTTGAAAGTCCGCAAAACGGCAGTCGGCCATCGCTTCGATGGTCGGCTCGGTTCCGTACCATTGAAGCAGCACGCTTTTCACCCCGGCCGCTTTGGCCGCCAACAAATCGTACTTGCTGTCCCCCACCATGACTGCCTCGTCGGGGCAGACGTTCAGTTTGTTCATCGCTATTTGCAGGGGCTCTGCGGACGGCTTGCCTTTCCGCACGTCGTCAATCGTAACGATGGCATCGAACAGATTCAAAATTCCCGCAATTTGCAGTCCGCGCACGGTATACGTCCGCTGTTTGTTGGTGACGACGGCCAGTTGATAGCCGGCTCCGCGGAGTGCCTGCAGCCCCTCCTTGACGCGAGGAAAAAGGCGGATTTGACGATCGTGGTGTTCATCCACATACGCGAAAAAGGTGCCGAATATCTCTTCCCGGTTGAACGCTTTGGTATGGGGAGCCACTTCGCTCGCCAGAAAATCGTCAAACGACTCGCCAAAGCGTGCCAGCAGCTGTTCGCGGGTAAACATTCCGGGAAGATAGTGTTCCGCCGTGTACATCACGGCATCAATAACAGCATCGCGGCTGTCCAGCAGCGTTCCGTCCAGATCAAACAGAAGGCAGCGGCATTGTTTCATCGGTTAGATTCTCCTTCCACAATGGGTGACTTCCGACGGAAACGGCTATCGCGCCGTGACGCAAAGCCACCTCCATCTGCTCCCGCTTGCGAATCAAGCCGCCGGTAATGATCGGCAGATCGAGCTCCTGACGGTAGGCCTGAATGCATTCCGGAAGCAGCGCCGGCATGATCTCGACGGCGTCCGGCTGCGTCTCCCGCACGGATTGCAAGCCTGATTTGATCGAATCGCTGTCAACCAGAAACAACCGTTGGATGGTCAGCAGCCCCTGTTTTTTCGCCAGCTTGATCAGTGTGTTGCGAGTCGTGACGATCCCGCTCGGCTTTACATACTGAGCCAAAAAGGCGACGCCTTCCCGGTCGTAGCTGATGCCCCCGATCCGCTCCAGATGCAGAAACACCGGCAGGTCATGCGCTTTGAAAAAATCGACATACCTCTTGATCACCCCAATGTTTCCTACGGAGAGCACAACGGCGCTCACTTCCGCCTCCGCCGCCTGTTCCAGCCACTTGGCTTCTTTGACGGACGCGATCATTTTGTACCGGCTCAGTCTTTCGTAGAATTGCGCTTGGTTCAACGCGGTCACCCTCCTTTTTTTCCAAAACAAAAAACCTCAAATAGAATTGCCAATGACTTCATGGTGAAAGGTCTTGGAATTTCTATCGAGGTTTCTCCAGGGCTCCAACCGGTTCGATTATCTACTTGTCATAAGTAATCGTAGTCGGTTTTCGTTAAGCGAACATGGAGCCATTGTAAATATTCAGGAAGGTTTTTGTTAAGCAGACGATCTACAATTGAACGATCGCATCCAGGGCGATTCGCGCCTCGGCTTCGATTGCCCTGGCGGTCGTTTCCGTGTGCGGGTTGTAGTCAGCCAGCAGGTCGGCGTCGGCATAGCCGTCAATCGCCAGAATCGCTCCGGCGCGCAGGCCGCGCAGAGCTGCAATCACAAACAGCGCGGAATTTTCCATCTCCACTGCGAGAACACCTGCTTTTTTGTACAGGCTGTGAGGAAACTCCAGCACGCCGTTGTAAAACACATCAATCGTCAGGGTGATCCCTTCCTTGATCGGCAAACCTGCTTGGCTCAATCGCGCAGCCTCTGTCAGCGCGGCGACGACATTTCGGTCCGCCACGGCCGGAAAACCCGGCGGCACCAGCTGGGCGGTCAAACCGTCGGCCCGCACCGCCGCTGTACTGATTACCAGACTTCCCGGCGGCACTTCCTGTTGATAGGAACCGGCTGTTCCCACACGGATGATCGACTTCACGCCGCCCTTGGCCAGCTCTTCAAAACAGACAGCCGCCCCGGGCGAGCCTACCCCGTGACTGACAACCGCCACATCCACACCCATCCAGGTGCCGGCATAGCTGTGATATTCCCGGTTTTCCGCCAGCTGGCGATGATTGTCCAGAAGCGAGGCGATGTTCGCCGCCCGTTTCGGGTCACCGCAGACAATGACGCGCTCGGGCAGCGTTTTCGGGTCGATTTTTAGATTTGGCAGCATGTCAATCAAACTCCTTTTTCTCCCATTCGTCCTCCGGGATCGGCAGCGGCTCACCGGAAAACCGCTCTTCCCGGAAAGGATCGCCGTTTAGGTGAAAGCCGTTTTGTTCCCAAAAGCCGGGCTTGTTCTCCTTGATAAACTCAAAACCGCGCAGCCATTTGACGCTTTTCCAGAAATAGAGGTGCGGCACGATCAGCCGAAGCGGCCAGCCGTGCTTGTCTGTAAGCGGCTCGCCGTCAAACGAGTGGGCCAGCAGCACGTCATCCCGGACCAGATCGGCGAGGAGGAGATTGGCCGTATAGTCGTGATCCGCGTGAACCATGACGTAGTCCGATTGCGGCTTGATCCCCGCCGCTTGCAGAAAATCCCGAAACAGCACGCCGGTAAAGCGATTGTCAAACCGGGACCAGCGGGTTACGCAATGGATATCGCAGGTCACAGTGGTTTGCGGCATAGCCATGATCTCTTCGTACGACAAGGTCACTTCCCGCTCCACTTCGCCGAAGACCCGCAGCGTCCACTTCTTCATATCGTATACGGGGACATCTCCTTCATGCAGGATGGGAAACCGTTCGGTCAGCACCTGTCCCGGCGGCAAGCGCTTGGCCAGGGCGGGATCGACTGCCGGCACTTTCATCCGTTTGATGCGCTCTGCCTTGTTCATATTCGTTTTCCTCCTTTTCCCCTTTTATCGCGTGCTGTACTGACCCGCGCTGTTCACGTTATCGCCTCGGCCCTTCAGGAAGAACATGGCGGCAATGGTAAGCACGTAAGGCAGCATGGCCGTAAATTGAGTGGGCAGCGAGAATCCCTGGAGTCGGATGCTGAGCGCGTCCATTAAACCGAACAGCAGGCTGGACGCCAATATTCCCAGTGGATGGGACTGTCCCAACATCATTGCCACCAGGGCTATAAATCCGCGCCCCGCCGTCATGCCTTCGGAAAACATGGTCACCTGCCCAAGAGACAGCTGTGCCCCAGCCAATCCGCAAAATACGCCGCACAAGGCGATGGCGAGAAATTGCAGACGCGTCACCTTTAAACCAAGACTTCCTGCGGCAACCGGGTTGATCCCAACAGCCAGCACTCGAAAACCGGTAACCGTCCGATAGAAAAAGAAGGTGAGCGCGATTGCGGAGAGGAACGCCAGGTATACGAGCGGCGAATGCCCGGAAACGATCGGCCCCAGCACGGGAATATCGTGCAGGATCGGAATCTGCCACTGCGGCAGCCCCGCCATGTCTTTGTCGTAGAACGCCCCCTTCACCCCGAAAACCGCCCGCAGCGCAAAGGTGGTAAGCCCCATGGCCAAAAAGTTGATCGCTACTCCGACGATAATTTCATTCGCTTTCAATCGAATGGTCATATAGCCGAACAAGAGGGAAAACAGAAGCGTCGCCGCAATGGCAAACAAAATGGCAAACAACAGGCTTCCCGTCAGGTGATTGCCCACGATGGCGGAAAAAGCTCCGACCAGCACCAGTCCCTCCAGTCCGACGTTAAAGAGGCCGACCCGAGCACACAGGGCGCCCCCCAATGCAGCGAGCAGGATCGGCGAAACCATACGAATCGCCGAACTGATGAGAGAAAGATCAAACAGTTCCATGGGAGGCCCCTCCTTTCTTCCTGCGCTTCCACCACTGAACACTCAGTTTTGCGGATATAAAGAGAATCAACACCGCCTGGATGATACTTGCGATCTCCAGGGGCACTTCCGTGTTTCGCTCGACACCCATCGCCCCGGTTTGCAGAGCGGCCAACAGAATGGACGTGACCACGACACCGAGCGGGTGGGCGTTGGCGAGCAACGTGGCCATCAGTCCCGTCCAGGCATATCCCGGAACAGTCAGGGCCCCGTCAACGAAGCGGTACTGTGTTCCCAATACCTCAACCGTCCCGGCCAGTCCGGCAAACCCGCCGCTTATAAACATGCCAAGCAGCATCACCCTGTTCTTTTGAATTCCGCCGTATTGGGCAAAAAACGGATTCTGGCCGAGCATTTTCACTTCATAGCCAAAGGCCGTATAGCGAAACAGAAGGTAGAGCACAACCGCTCCGGCAATCCCAAACAGAAATCCCGCATGCAGGCTCATTCCCGCGAACAGTTTGGGCAGCCAGGCGCTTTTCTCCAGCATGGCCGTCTGCGCCAGTGCAGCGGATCCCGTCTTGTCCTGAAACGGATCGCTGACGAAATAGCCGGCCAGCAAAACGGCAATATAGTTGAGCAGCAGGGTGGAAATCAACAGCTGGATTTTAAATCTCGCCTCCAAAAGGCCGGCCAGGAGCGACCATAGCCCGCCAACGGCAACACCAGCGGCAAGGGCTGCGACCATTTTTACGGCTCCCGGCACCGGCAGATACAGACCGACCAATGCCGCGCTGAAAGCACCCAGTACCATCTGTCCCTCTGCTCCGAGGTTAAAGACCCCGGCCCGAAAAGCCAGCGCCAGCCCGAGACTGATCAAGAGGATGGGCGTAGACCGGGCCAGAGTGGACATCACGAAGTACTTGCTTCCGAACGCGCCGTTCCACATCTGGCGGTACGTATCCGCAATCGATTCGCCAACCGTACTGATGACGACGGCACCCGCTATCAAGCCGATCACGATCGCCAGTACCGGTTGGAGCATCGCGTTAAACAGTTGCCTGTGTCGTTCCATGTAAGCTCCCTCCTGCCATCAGTACACTGATTTTCTCTTCCGTCGCTTCCGCCCGTTTCAATTCTCCTGCAATTCTGCCTTCGTACATCACCAGAATCCGATCGGACAAGGCAAGAATCTCCGTCAGTTCGGACGACACCAGCAGGATGCCGTCTCCCTTGTTTCGTTTATCAAGCAGCGCCTGATGAATGGTTTCCATAGCGCCGATGTCCACCCCGCGGGTCGGCTCGGCTGCGATCAACAGCGGTGTTTCCTGCCCCAGCTCCCGGGCGACGATCAGCTTTTGCAAGTTTCCCCCGGAAAGGTTCCCTGCCTTTTCCTCGAGCGAACCGGTCTTGATGGCAAAGCGTTTCACCCACTCTTCAGCGAGCTTGCGAAACACGTCCCGAGCGATGATGAAACCTCGGGAATACGCAGGTTTTTGGTAATAGCCCATCAGCGCATTCTCTGCCACGCTCTCCTGTTTGGCTGCACCCCAAAGGTAGCGGTCTTCCGGGATATGGGCCAGACCTGCCTGGCGAATCTCCGCTACCGACCGATTGGTTACGTCCCGTCCCGCCAGAGTGACTGATCCGCCATCCGCCTGCCGCAAGCCGGTGATCACCTGCAGCAGCTCGGATTGTCCGTTTCCCGATACGCCGGCAATTCCGACGATTTCACCGTGATGTACGGTAAAACTGACCTGATCTACCAACGGCTTGTTTCCCTTCACTTGAACGGTCAGATGATGAACCTCCAGCAGCGGTTTGCCGTCCAGATTGACCCGCTCCCCTGCCGGTTGCAGGTCACGGCCTACCATCAACCGTGCCAGTTCTTCCGCTGTGGTCTCCTGCCTGTTGACTGTCCCGGTCACTTTTCCGTTTCGCAGGACAGTGATCCGGTCGGCTACTTCCATCACTTCCTGCAGCTTGTGCGTAATCAGGATGATGCTCTTCCCGCCTTGGGCCAGGTTGCGGATGGTGGCGAGCAGACCCTTTACCTCCAACGGCGTCAACACCGCAGTCGGTTCGTCCAGCACGATGATGTCCGCCCCTTGATAAAGCACTTTCAATATTTCCACCCGCTGTTGTTCGCCGACAGCGCAGCCGGAGAGCCGTGCTGTCGGGTCGATTGAAATACCGTAGCGCTCCGCCAGCTTGAGCACCTCTTCCTTCGCTTTTTCCCGCTGGAACAGGCCTGCTTTCCTCGGCTCATATCCAATCACGATGTTCTCCGCCACGGTAAAGTCGGGAAAGAGCATGAAGTGTTGGTGAACCATGCCGATTCCATGCCGGATCGCGTCATGGGGTCCCGCGAGCTCCACCCGCTGCCCGTTGAGGTAGATCTCCCCGGCAGAAGGCTGCTCCATGCCGTAAAGCATCCGCATCAGCGTGGTTTTTCCGGCGCCGTTTTCGCCGACGATGGCGTGCACTTCCCCTTCTTTCAAGTCGAAGGAAATGTTGTCGTTGGCCGTAAAGTCACCGTACGTTTTGGTCATGTTTCGCATTTCCAGACGCAGCGTCATCAATCAACCCTCCTCCTTGATCCAGTAATAGGAAACCGACTACGGCTAGGTAGTCGGTCATTTTTGCCTTATTGCTTCAGCGGATCCGGCACCTGACGGGTACCCGCTATGATTTCGTCCTTGATTGCTTTTACCTTGTCCACCACCGCTTGTCCGATAAACGGATGCAGCGGGGTTTTACTTTCCCGGGTAATGTAGGTGACCCCTACGCCGTCTTCTTTCAGACCGTAGGTCACAACACCCGGTTTGAATGTTCCCTCTACAAATGCCTTCACCGTTTCGTATGCGGCCGTATCTGTTCCTTTGAGCTGCGAGAGGACAATGTGCTCCGGATCGAGCGTGGTGCGGTCCACGTCTTGACCGGCCGTGTAGAAGCCTTTTTCCTTCGCCGCTTCAAACACGCCCAGATCCCCTACCGCTGCTGCCCCGGCAATGAAATCAGCACCCTTGGAAGCCTGCAGCAGGGCCAGTTCCTTCGCTTTCGCCGGATCGGTAAAACCGCCGACGTAGTTCACCAGAAACTCCGCTTTCGGATTGGTCGCCTTCAATCCTTCCTGGAAGCCGACTGTCCATTTCTTCAACAGCGGGATGTCCATCGCGGCAACCATGCCCACTTTGTTTGTCTTTGTCGCCAAGCCGGCGGCCGCTCCCAAGAGGTAGGCAGCCTCGTGCTCGCGGAATACCACGCTGCGTACATTCGGCAAATCGATGACGGTATCGATGATGGCAAATTGTCGGTCAGGGTTCTCGGTGGCTACCTTTTTCAAAGCGTCTTCCGATTCAAACGAAGAAGTGATGACCAGATCGTAATTTTCCGCAACAGCGACGCGCAGGTTTTCTTCGATGGCGGAGTGGTCGGTCGATTCGATCGTTTTCAGCTCGACGCCAAATTCCTGGGCCGCTTTTTTGGCCCCTTCGTCCATCTGCTGGAAGAACGGGTTCACCCCGATTTTTTCCGGCAAGATGAGGGCAATTCGTTTTTTCGCTTCCCCTGTTTGACCGGCAGTTCCTTCTCCGCTGGCCGGTGCCTTGTCCGACTGGCAGCCGGCAGCAAGGAGGGCAAACGTGGTAATCGTCAGCAAAAGCTTTTTCATGTTGTTTCTCTCCCTTTCTCTTTGTTTCCTTGACCAAACAAAAAACTCTTCCAGAGGAAGAGTTTTGGTTTTGATCCGTCTCCTCCTCATCTGTCAAAATCCGATAACGGATTTTGCAGGATTTGGCACCATTCTGTACAGGTACAGTGGTTGCCGGGCTTCATTGGGCCAGTCCCTCCGCCGCTCTTGATAAGGCAATTGGTATGCTGTTTTTTTGATGACTTCATTTTATCAAAAATTGTCGAAATATCAATTGCTTTTTTCAGTTGTTACGATTGGAAAGATTTTTGTAGCTTGCTTGAAAGAGCGTTCAATTCGCCGATCTCTTCCGTGATTTGCCTTACTCTTTGATGCTGGCTTTCCGCCGTCGCAAACAACTCTTCCAGGTTGGCCACCGATTCTTCGGTTACGGCTGTGATGGTGGACATCTCCTCGGCCACTTCTCCTGAACGGATTTTGACCTGGTCCATGCTGGAGCGGACTATTTCCACCGCTTCCATAAAGGCTGCCATGCCCGCCTTCACCTTTTCAATGGAGGTTACCGTTTGCTGTGCCAGCTCCTGCCCCTTGATAACCGAGGACTCCCCGTCTTTCATCTGAAGGACGGCGTTCTGGCTTTCCTGATGCAGCGACTGCAGGATGGCCGTAATCTCCTGTGTGGCGCTCGCACTCTGCTCCGCCAGTTTGCGTACTTCGTCAGCCACGACGGCAAACCCTCTGCCGTGTTCTCCGGCACGCGCCGATTCGATGGCGGCATTCAGCGCCAGGAGATTGGTTTGCGAAGCAATCTGATTGATGGTTTGTACGATTTCCTCCACTTTGTTTGCCTGCTGGTTCAACTGATAAATGGTAGACGAGGCGACCTGGACCGTCTCCACGATTTGCTGCATCTGCTTCGACAATTCGTTCATCATCTCAATACTGTTGACCAGGCGGCGGTTGTTTTTCTCCGCTTCCTCTTTCATCGCTTTCGCCTGAGTGTTCACCTCGATGATTTCCCGGTCGATCGACTGCACTTCCTCCTCAATCTTAACGGTGGAATTGGCCTGCGCTTCCATTCCCGTAGCCACTTCGCGGAAGGCGAGCATCATGTCATCGGTGTTTTGTTTGGTTACTTCCGCATGCTCGTGCACGTGCTCCGACGTGAGGTCCAGCTGCTTCGTCACTTTCTGGATTTGGTCCAGCAGCTCGGACAGACGCTGTTCTTTCTCCTCTGCTTCTTTGCGCGCCTGCTCCACTTTTGTCAGGGACACTTGTCCCGCTACACACAGGTAGCTCAAACCGGCGATCATCAAAAGAATGGAGACGATCTTCAGGATCAGGTTCATCTCGGTATGGGTTCCCTCAAAAATGTGATAGTAACCGGTAACAAACCCGACAACTGTCGCTGCGATCTGCACGACCCCAGCCGATACAATCAGCTTCCAGTCAAGATAAGCGGCAAGAAACCCGAGTACGATAAACGACAGGTACGCCATTTCCGGGTAGTTCGTAAAGTGGTCAAACGAGATGGAATAGAACATGAACCCGATGGCAACCAGATAGCGAATCCAATAGCTGTCTTTCCTGACAAAGTAGATCGGTGATACGATCAAGGTAACCAACAGCCCCAGCGAAACTACCTGCCAGTAGGAAACATTCATCTGAAACGCGACCCATGCGGCGATCCAGAGGTGATTCCAGAGAAGAAAAATCATAAATCCTTCTTTGTTAGTCAGTGTGTTGCGAATCAGCTGCAGCATCTTCCCAATACCCCCATTCTTCTTTTTATTATAAGATGAGAAAAGTTTCCAAAAACAGCAAAAACATTGAAGAATCTGTTACAAATCAGGGAAAGAACAGACTTCTACAGGAGGAGGGGTGGTTTTCATGACCATACAAGACCGGTGGACAGAGAATCAGGGCGTGCGGATCCATTGGCTGGAGGCCAATGCCGACTTTGCAACTTCGCTTGTACCGCTGCTGCATATCCCCGGAGCGTTTGCAACTGCGGAAAAATTTTTGCCGGAAATGGAGGCGCTCGCCCCCAGACGCTGCGTAGCCTTGAGCCAGACCGCGAAGCCTATGCCGAAACCATCAAACAATTTTTGGAGAAAATCGACAACACATAAGTTGTTTTCTCCCTAACCATATTCCCGTTTCCGGAATAGGCTGAAACATAACCTGCAAAAAGCAACGAAAGGAACGGGATGTGCGTGGAACTGAATCAACTGCCTGCAAGGATCCAAACCATAACGATTACTCACCCAAATGTGAGAATCGATTACCCGCAGCTCGTCGGTTTGAGCAACAGCACCGCACAGCTGAAGATCAACCAGGCCTTGTTGAAGGACGTGCACGACATGATCCGGCAGCAAGGGTATTATGAAAACCCCAAAAATACGGAGATGCTGGGTATCTATGAAATTAAAAACAACCAGCGCGGCATCGTCAGCATCAGCCAGAGCAATTACGCCTTCACGTATCCCAGCGCGCACGGGTTAACCCTGATGAAATCGATCACCGCTGACATTCAAACAGGAAAGATCTTTTCTTTGAGTGACTTGTTCAAGCCGGGCAGCGATTATGTAAAAGTCCTGTCCGAGATGGTTCAGCAGCAGATTAACCAGCGGCAGATCCCCATTCTGGAGTACAAGGGGATTCGGCCAGATCAGGATTATTACATCGCGGACAAAGCGCTCGTCATCTATTTTCAGGTGTATGAGATCTCCCCTTATTATGTCGGTTTCCCGATGTTTCCCATTTCCGTGTATGATCTGCAGTCGATCATGAATGAAGACGGGCCGCTCAGTGTCATGGCGGCGAGTTAGTGTTCGATCCTCACTGGATACTCATTCCGTTTTGTCCTCGCACGGGATTCAATGGAGGATAGGCAGATCGACAGGAAAAAAGCGACTGCCAGGAAGCACACGATCATCGCGATGACGCCTTCCCATCCAAGCCTGGACCAAAACACACCTCCGGCTGTTCCGCCAATACTTGAACCGGCGTAGTAAAAAAACAGGTATAGCGATGATGCCTGTGCCTTGTCGTGAAGGGCACGCCGTCCAACCCAACTGCTGGCAATGGTATGCCCTCCGAAAAATCCGAAGGTTACGATCGGAAGTCCCAGGATTTTGATGAGCAAATGGCTGTGTAAAGTCAAACAAGTTCCAGCAAACGTAATCAAAAGGGCGATTCTTAAAACTTTATTGCGGCCGTGTTTGTCTGCCAATCGTCCCATCCATACCGAGCTAAACATTCCGACGATGAAAGCAAGAAAGATCCAGCCGACCAACGTTTGTCGAAGGGAATAAGGCGGAGCAGTCAACACATAGCCAAGATAATTGAACAAGGCAACGTTGCTCCCCAACAGCAGAAATCCAATGCCAAACAAGCAGACCAAGCCTGGGTCTTTCAGATGATTGACCAAGGAAGACAGCAATTTCCCGATTTCCAGCGTTCGGGGGCGGAAATGGTTCGAAGGCGGCAAGCTCTTCCAAAAAATCAGGCTGGCCACCAGGCTTATAATACTGATGACTCCCATCGCTGCGTGCCAATTGTAGTAGTCGCTTACCATTCCGGTGATGATCCGACCGGACACGGCGCCAATGGCGTTGCCGCTTATATACAGCCCCATCGCCACTCCCAGGCTTTTCGGCTCCATTTCTTCTCCCAGATAAGCCATCGCAATCGAAGGAAGACCAGCCAAAGCGATTCCCAGAATGACCCGGGACACCAGCAAGGCATCAAACGTGGTAGTGAATGCTGTTACAACAGACAAGACAGAGGCGATGAGCATGGAGCCCACCATCATTGGCTTGCGGCCCCATACTTCCGACAAGGAACCAAAGAGCAGCATACTGATGGCCAGTGCGATCGTTGTCAGCGAGAGCGACAGGCTTGAGACCGTCGCAGAAACGCCGAATTCCTTGGAAAATTCCGGCATCAACGGCTGTGTGCTGTAAAGGATGGCGAACGTATTGAACCCGGCTGCGAAAAAGGCAAGATTGGTTTTGCGAAAGGCTGTTGTCCCTGTTTGTATGTAACTCATTCTGGTATCACCCCAAGGTTTACCCTCAATCTGTTTCATACCCCATCCTATCATTGACAACAGATGATGTATAATTTATTATTTGTATCATTTTCATGCACACAGGTAATCAATAGGTGAGAAAAGGGGCGGTGACAGATGGAGTGGCAACAACTCGAATACTTTCAAACCCTTGCGCGCATGCAGCACATGACGCGCGCGGCTGAGACCCTGTCCATTTCCCAGCCTGCCCTGAGCCGTTCCATTGCTCGATTGGAAGAAGAATTAGGCGTCCCGCTTTTTGATCGTCAAGGACGCTCCATCATTTTGAACCGGTATGGGCATCTCTTTTTCATGCGCGTGAACCGGATCCTAAAAGAATTCCAGGAGGCCAAGCAAGAGATTCAGGACCTGATTGATCCGGAACACGGGGAAGTATCGCTTGGTTTCCTGCATACGCTCGGTACGAACCTAATACCGGATTTAATCGGTTCTTTTCGTTCCCTCTATCCAAAAATCAACTTTCAACTGAGACAAAACCACTCCTATTGGCTGCTTGAACAACTGAGGGCGGGAGAATTGGATCTTTGTCTGCTTGCATCTATGGAGCCCAACCTGCCGATTCAGTGGAAACGACTATGGAGTGAGGAGCTTTTTGTCATCGTTCCGAAAGGGCACCGCTTGGCCCATCGTGAGAGTATCATGCTAGAAGAAATTGCGGACGAGTCGTTCATCTTTATAAAAAAAGGGTATGCACTCCGAATCACTACCGATCAGTTGTTTCAACAGGCGGGAATCACCCCCAACATCACGTTTGAGGGAGAAGAAGTCGCCACCGTTGCAGGGCTTGTGGCTGCCGGACTGGGAGTCTCACTTTTACCCGATCTCAAAGGCTTGGACCAGAGTAAACTATCGAAAATACGTGTGCGTTGGCCGAAGTGTGAACGGGCGATCGGATTGGCTTGGGTCGAGGGTCGGTACTTGTCACCGGCGGCAAAACAGTTTCAGCAGTTCGTCCTGGATTATTTTCAATAGGAAAAAAGCCTCCGATAACACGGAGGCTTGTGCAGCATTCTGGGCAAATGTTTCGAATCAGACTGTCAGTTTCTCTATTATCCCGCGCGCCATCCACACCCCGGCGGCTCCCGCCTGAGCCAGTCCGCGGGTGATGCCGGCGCCGTCTCCTCCACAGTACAGTCCTTTGATTTCGGTCTCAAATTCTTCGGTCAGTTTCGGACGAGCGGAATAAAACTTCGCTTCCACCCCGTAGAACAAGGTATGTTCGGATGCAATCCCCGGCGTCACCTTGTCCAGGGCTTCGACCATCTCGATCAAGCTTTTCATCGTATTGTACGGCAGTACCAACCCGAGGTCGCCCGGGACTGCTTCTTTCAGCGTCGGCTCGAGGAAGCCTTCCTTGATGCGGCTTTCGGTGGAGCGTCTTCCCCGCAGGATGTCGCCGTACTTCTGTACGATCACCCCTCCGTTGGACAAATCGTTGGCCCGCTTGCAAATCTCCCGGGCATATTCGTTCGGCTTGTCAAACGGGTCGGTAAACTTGTGGGATACCAGCAGCGCAAAGTTGGTATTGGCCGAGCCGAGCGCCGGGTCCTTGTAGGAGTGGCCGTTTGCCGCCATCACCCCGCTGTGGTTCTCCACCACCACGTGGCCGGACGGGTTGCTGCAGAAGGTACGGACCCGTGTTCCGACAGAGGTGTTGAAAATAAACTTCCCTTCGTACAGATGCTCGTTGATTTCGCGCATCACCACATCGGAAGTCTCGACGCGCACGCCCACGTCCACCTGGTTGTTGTACATTTTCAACTTCCGTTTTTTCAAGATATCGGTCAGCCACGCGGAACCGTCACGGCCCGGACCGATGATCACATAATCGCTTTCAAACTCCTGCCCGTTTTTCAGGACAACCCCTTTGACTCGGTGTCCGCCCTGCTCTTTCACCGTGAGGATATCTTCCACTTCGGTTTTGAACATCATGTCGATGCGCTCTTTGAGATACTCGAAAATCGACTGCAGAATTTGCAGGTTCTGCTCCGTGCCCAGGTGTCTTACCTGCGCCCGCAGCAGTTTCAAACCGGCGGCGTACCCGCGCTGTTCAATCTGTTTGATCGTTTCGGTAGTCGGATCGGTAATCGTTTCGGTCGCCCCGTGCTTCAGATTGATTTGGTCCACGTACTTGATCAGCTCCAGCACCTTGGACGGGCTCAGGTAGTCGGTCATCCAACCGCCAAACTCCGTGGTGATGTTAAATTTCCCGTCACTGTAGGCTCCGGCCCCGCCAAAACCGCTGGTGATCGAACAGGCCGGCAAGCATCCGGCGAAATCCTTTTTCCCTGCCGGCGGCGGGCACAGCTTGATTTTTTCTTCGAGAATGGGACAGCGTCTGGAGTAGATATCGTGTCCTTTATCCAACAGCAGCACCTTCGCTTGAGGGTATTTCAAGGTAAACTCGTAACAGGCAAAAATTCCAGTCGGACCGGCGCCTACTACAATCACATCGTACTTGCTCATGTTGTCTGCCTCCCCATGCTTCCAAATAAAAAATTCCCAGCCGCAAACGGGTGTACGAGAGACACCCATTCGTAGCCAGGAATTTACGGTTCCTTGTAGAGACCCTCAAACCATATCTTGAGGATATACGAATGATAATTAGCAGTTATATTATATTTGTTCGGCTTTCGCCAAGTAGTATCTTATAATACGCCATTCTTTCTGTCAATAGACATTTCAGAATAAATTCGTCTTTTCTGGCGATATTTTAACAAAACGGAGATATCACGCTGCATTCCAGAGTCAAAATCCGAACAAAAAAGCGGGGGATTTTCTCCCCCGCTAAGGAAACCATTCTTTGCGTTATTCTTGTTTTCCCTCACCCCAGCATTCCACTTGCGGCAGACCCTGGATGCTGCCTGGGCGGAATACCGGATTCTTGCCTGCCTTGCGCTGCTGGATGTAATCCTTCAATGCGGCGAAGGCAAATTTGCCGAGCAGGGTAATGGCCACAAGGTTCAATAGCGCCATCAGACCCATGAACAGGTCGGCCATATCCCAAACGATCCCGATCTTGGCAACGGAACCGAACATAACCATGCCGACAACCCCTATGCGATATGCATACAGCCAGGTTTTGCTGGAGTTTAAAAATTCAATGTTGGTTTCACCGTAATAGTAGTTCCCGATAACGGAACTGAACGCAAACAGGAAGACAACCAGAGACAGGAACGTGCTTCCCCAGGAACCGACGTGGGAGCTGAGCGCTGTCTGTGTCAGAGCAATCCCGTCAAGTCCTTGCGTCGTATACGCTCCAGACAGCAGAATGATGAAAGCCGTGGCACTGCACACCAGCAGCGTGTCTACAAACACACCCAGCGCTTGGATCAGACCTTGTTTTACAGGGTGAGACACGTCAGCCGTAGCCGCCGCGTTGGCCGCACTGCCCATACCTGCTTCGTTGGAGAACAGGCCGCGTTTGATCCCCATCATCATCGCCGCTCCGATACCGCCGCCGACAGCCTGTTCCAGGCCGAATGCGCCGCTTACAATCGCGCCAAGCACGGATGGGATTGCCGTAATGTTCGTCAAAATGACGTACAAAGCCACCACAAAATAACCCACCCGGCAGTAGCTAGCGCTGCGCCGGGCGGGGCCCCAAACACTTTCCAAGTGGCTGTATTGGATGTCCATTTTTATAAATTCTTATATGCGAACATAACCGCCGGCCATGACCGGCACCATCCACTCCGCCACTTTGGCGACGCGTTTCACTCCGCCGAAGATGATAAAGGCCGTGATACCTGCCAGGATCAATCCCATTACCGTGCGGTTTACCCCATAGGCTGTTTCAAAGGCAAGCGAAATCGTGTTGGCCTGCACCGAGTTAAAGACAAGGCCGAAGCTGAGCGTAATCAGGATCGCGAACAATACGCCCATCCATCTTTGCTTGAGACCTTTGTCCATGTAGTAAGCCGGACCGCCGCGGAAACCGCTTTCGTCTTTCACTTTGAAAATCTGCGCCAGTGTACTTTCCACAAAAGCGGACGCAGAGCCGATTACCGCAATCAGCCACATCCAGAACACCGCACCAGGCCCCCCGACAGAGATCGCCATGGCGACACCCGCCAGGTTGCCTGTGCCCACTCGAGAAGCGGTACTGATACAGAACGCCTGGAAGGATGAAATGCTTTCCTTCCCTTTGGTAGAACCGCTTACACCCTCTCCCATCAGGCGGAACATCTCACCGACCTGTCTGAATTGGACAAACCTTGTTTGAATCGTAAAATAAATTCCCAAAACAATCAGCAAGGCAATCAGAACGTAAGACCAGATAAGATCGTTCATAAACCCTACTGCCTTTTCGATCAAGGCTACCAAAATCGATACACCTCCGCGAATATGAAGGATGAATATAATAAGCACCGAGTTATTTTATCACACATTTTTTCGAGTAGACATATATTGAATTTTTTACCTTTGCATGAATTTTTAGCATCACAAAAAGGCTTGCCGCTTTCGACAAGCCTTTTGCAAGCAAGCACCTGCGCTACCATCTGCTCAGTGCCGTAACCTTCTTATTTCCGTAACACGAAAAAACCCACCCGGCAGTAGCTAGCGCTGCGCCGGACGGGCCCCGAACCTAAGCGAAAAGAACTCTCCCCATAAAGGAGAGCCCTCCTGCGCCGTGACCTACAAGGTATCCAAAACCGTCTCTTTGATATACGCTTTGATCTCTTCGCCGCTTTCCAGGGAAAGGACATGCTGCGCTACTTCCTTAAGCGATGCGTAATCCAGCTTTTTCAGCAAATGGCGGGCGCGCAGGATGGAGGTGGCGCTCATGCTGAATTCATCCAGCCCGAGCCCGAGCAGAATCGGTATCGCCAGTTCCTCCCCGGCCATTTCTCCGCACATGCCGACCCATTTGCCTTCCTGGTGTGCAGCCTTGATCACTTGATGAATGAGCCGCAGGATGGCCGGATGGTACGGATCGTACAGGTAGGAGACCTGTTCGTTCATCCGGTCTGCCGCCATTGCGTACTGAATCAAATCATTCGTGCCGATGCTGAAGAAATCGGCTTCCTTTGCCAGTTGGTCCGCAATCATCGCGGCAGCGGGCACCTCGATCATGATTCCTACTTCCAGCTCATTATGAAACGGAATGTTTTGACTCAAAAGCTCCGCTTTTGCTTCGGCCAGGATGCTATTTGCCTTTCGAAGTTCCGACAGCGTGGCGATCATGGGATACATGATTTTCACGTTGCCGTACGCACTTGCTCTCAGCAAGGCCCGCAGCTGTGTTTTGAACAAATCTACGCGGTCCAGACACAACCGAATCGCCCGGCAGCCGAGAAACGGATTCAATTCTTTGGGCAGCGAAAGGTAGGACAGCTCCTTATCCCCGCCTATATCCAACGTGCGTATGATCACCGGACGATCCTTGCCCATCGTCTCTGCAACGGCTTTGTAAGCCTCAAACTGCTCTTCTTCCGACGGGAACTGGTCTCTGCCCATATAGAGAAACTCCGTACGGAATAGCCCGATGCCCTCGGCACCGTTTTTCAACGCCTGTACGGCGTCGTGCGGATTCCCGATGTTGGCTGCCAGTTCCACCCGATGACCGTCAGCCGTGACGGTCGCTTCCTGCACCAGACGAGCCCATTCCTCTTTTTGCTGCAGATACGCCTGCTGCTTGGCTTCATAGGCCTGGATAACGGCCTGATCCGGTCGAACATGCACTTCCCCTTCGAGACCGTCTACAATGATCAGATCTCCGGTTTGTAGCTGCTCCGTAATGTCCGACATGCCGACCACCGCAGGTATCTCCATAGTGCGTGCCATAATGGCCGAGTGGGAGGTCCGGCCGCCAATGTTGGTAACGAACCCTTTCACCTTTTCCTTGTCTAGCTGTGCCGTATCGGACGGAGTCAGGTCGTGGACCACCAGAATGACCGGTTCGGAGAAGTCCGCCTCCAGTCGGTCCAGGATACCGAGGAGCTTCTTCAGCAGGCGCTGGCTGACGTCGCGCAAATCAGCCGCCCGCTCCCGCATGTACTCGTTGTCCATGCTCTCAAAAATGGCAACGAAGCTGTCGCGAACCTCTTCCAACGCTGCTTCCGCGTTGATTCGTTCACTCTCGATCTTTGCTTCAATGGCGCCAACAAACTCCGGGTCCTGCAAAAACAACTGATGCGCTTCGAAGATCCTTGCTTCCTCTTCTCCCATTTCCCGCCGCGCCTTTTCCTTGATCGACTCCAGATCCCGATCTGCCGCTTTCACACTGTCCCGAAAGCGGTCCAGTTCCGCGGAAGTCGTCTCAACCGTTCGCCGTTCATATTGAATTGTCTCTTCTTTTTTTACTACAGCACGGCCGATCACAATGCCGGGAGCTGCAGCGATCCCTTTACGCAACATGGCGATCCCCCCTCATCGTGGCGACTCTACCTCGAATAACCTTCCTGCGAAGCCACCCAGGTCCCCGTAGGGGCTTGTTACTCGTGCACCGACTCGAGTAATTTGCCCAGCTCCTCCATGGCTTTTTCTTCCTGTTCCCCGCTTACTTCCAGGGTGATTTCGTCCCCTTTGGCCGCACTCAGGGTCATCAATCCCATAATGCTTTTGCCGTTTACTTTTTTCGTGCCTTTGATGACGTTCACCTCGCAAGGAAACGAGGTCGCTTTTTGCACGAACAATGTAGCCGGACGGGCGTGCAATCCCGTCGGATTTTGAATGATGAACGTTTTTCTCAACATGAAGCCCCAGCTCCTTTTTCGTCAATTGCATCTTTTTTCAGCAGATTAACCATCAGCGCCGTAACAATCGTCCCGGCCAGAATGGACACGATATACAGTCCGACATTGCCGACAACCGGCAGAACGAACAGACCGCCGTGCGGGGCAGGCAGGGTGCAGCCAAAAAACATCGACAAACCGCCCGCTACCGCAGAGCCAACCATGATGGAAGGAATGACGCGAGTCGGGTCAGCGGCCGCAAATGGAATCGCTCCTTCCGTAATGAAGGATGCCCCCATGACGTAGGCGGTCTTGCCCGCTTGCCGTTCCTCATCGGTGAATTTCTTTTTAAACAGCGTCGTCGCCAACGCAAGTCCCAACGGCGGAGTCATCCCCGCTGCCATGATAGCGGCGTGAGGGGCGAAGTTTCCTTCGGCAATCATGGCAATCCCGAACGTAAATGCCGCCTTGTTAACCGGTCCTCCCATATCGAAGGCCATCATCGCTCCCAAGATCATACCCAGAATAATGGCATTTCCCTGACTCATGTTTTTCAGCCAATCACCCAGCGCCGCATTGGCGGCCGCAACCGGATCGGAAACCACGTACACCATGACAAATCCGGTAATCAAAATTCCGAACAGTGGATACAGCAGCATCGGCTTGATGCCTTCCAACGATTCCGGCAGTCCGGCAAACACTTTTTTCAATCCAACCACAGTATACCCTGCGAGGAAGCCGGCAATGATACCTCCCAGGAAACCGGAACCAGAGTCCGCTGCCAGCAATCCCCCTACCATGCCGGGAGCAAAAGCGGGGCGGTCAGCGATACTGAGGGCAATAAACCCCGCCAGTACTGGAATCATCAGTTTAAACGCGGTCCCACCGCCGATATCCATCAATACCTTGGCAAGCGGATGGAAGGAGGGATCGTTCGGATCAAACGCCTTGATTCCGAACATAAAGCTAATGGCGATGATAATCCCGCCGCCCACGACAAACGGCAGCATGTTGGATACGCCGTTCATCAAGTGCTTGTAAAACGCCGGCTGCTTCGAGTTCTTCTCCGCCTTGGCCTCTCGAACCTTCTCCTGATAACTGGTTGTACCGCCGCGGTAAACGGTTCCTTCTTGTTTCACCGCCCGTTCCAGCAGCCCCTGGGCGTTGCGGATCCCTTCGGCTACCGGCACTTCAATGACCACCTTGCCGGTGAAGCGCTCCATCTCTACCTGCTTGTCGGCTGCCACAATAACGGCCGCGGCCTCTTCAATATCCTGCGGAGTCAGCTTGTTTTTCACGCCTCCGGAACCGTTTGTCTCTACCTTGAGGGCAATGCCCAACTCCTCCGCTTTTTTCTTCAAGGCATCAGCGGCCATATACGTATGGGCAATACCGGTTGGACACGCCGTAACCGCTACTACTTTCGGCGTCACCTGATCCACTTCCTGGGGAACGCTTTCATTTTCTCGCTGCAGCTCTTTTTCTTTGCGGGCGACAATCTCCAGTACTTGCTCCTTCGTCTCCGCTTTCATCAGCTCTTGACGGAACGATTCGTCCATCAGCATTTGGGAGAGCAACGCCAGTGTCTCCAAATGAGCCTGGTTGGCGTCCTCCGTCGCAGCGATCATGAAGAACAGATGCGCTTTTTGTTTGTCCAGGGAGTCAAAATCAACTCCCTCCGGAGAAAAGCCAAACGCAATGCTGGGTGTTTTGACAGCTGCTGACTTGGCGTGCGGAATGGCGATGCCTTCCCCGATTCCGGTAGAGCCTTGTGCCTCGCGAGCCAGGATCGCTTGCTTCATCTCGTCCCTGCTGTTCAATCGTCCCGCTTCGTCCAGCTTGTCGATCAGCTCATCCAGCACTGCTTCTTTCGTCGTCGCAGACAGGTGCAGCACAATCGTGTCGGCCTTCAACAAATCGACGATTCGAATCTGGTTTTGCATGGTGGAGCCCCCTTTCATTTTATGGCGGTTATCGTAATGTCCGGCAAAAATTCGTTGATCTTTTCGTGTGTGCAAAAGCCTTCCGACAGGGCGGTCGTGCTCCCCGCCGCTACGGCAAAGCGAAACGCAGCTTCCGTCTCCATGCCTTGCGCATGGCCGAACAGGAATCCGGCAACCATCGAGTCTCCCGCGCCAATCGAGTTGACCGGTTTACGCGGCGGGATTTGGGCAACGTAGGCCGCTTGCCGGTTGACAAAGACAGCACCTTCGCCAGCCAGGGATACAATCACGTTCTGTGCTCCCAGCTCCAGTGCTTTACGCCCATAGGCGACGGCTTCTGCCGCGGACGCAATGGTTACGCCAAACAGTTCTCCCAACTCATGATGATTGGGCTTGATAAGAAACGGCTCTTCCTGCAAACCGTTTTTCAGCGCATTCCCTTTGGCGTCCAGAAAGATGCGCACGCCCTTGCCCCGCAGCTGTTTCATGATCGTCTGATAGATATCGGACGGTACGCTTTTGGGCACGCTGCCCGCCAGTACCAGATAATCGCCGTGTTCCAAGCGGTCCATCTGGTCAAGCAGCTGCCGGAGCGCCGCTTCGGGGATGGCCGGTGGGACGCCGCTGATATCCGTTTCGGTTTTGGCCTTGATCTTCAGATTGATACGCGAATCTTGTTCAATTTGAATAAACTGATGAGAAATGCCTGCTTGCTCTACCTGCTGCCGGATAAAGGCTCCCGTAAATCCTCCGACAAAGCCCAGCGCCGTGCTTTCCACCCCCAGGATGCGGAGAACCTTGGATACATTGATTCCCTTTCCCCCTGCAACCTTCCATTCTTTTTGCACCTCGTGAATGGTTCCTTCCGACAGGCCCTCAAGCCATACGTGATAGTCGATGGAAGGGTTCAAGGTTACCGTGTAAATCATGCTTTCACCACTTTTAGAGTTGTTAGTCTGCCGTATTCTTGCTGTTCCTCTTCGCACAAACCGTCATCCGTAATGACAGTGATTCCCCGCAAGTCCCCCACTTTCGCGAACGTCACGCGGGAAAACTTGTCAGAGTCGCATAACACAAAACGTTCGTCGGAATACTGCAGGGCCAGCTGCTTGACGTACGCCTCATCCGGATCAGGTGTGGTCAAACCGTGGTGCTTGTCAATCCCGTTCATACCGAGAAAGCACTTGTCGAACCGGTATTGGCTGATGGATTTGACGGCTTCCCGCCCCACCAGCGACAATGTAGCCGCTTTCAATTCTCCGCCAAGCAGAATGGTTTTGATGTTTCTCTTGATGAGTTGCAGGGCAATATCCACTCCGTTGGTAACCACGACGATGTTGTCGTATGGCAGGTAGTGCAGCATCTGATAGGTTGTGGTTCCGGCGTCGATAAAGATCGAGTCGCGCTCTTTGACCAATCCGGCTGCATACTTGGCGATGGCGATCTTCTCCCGCTCATGCCTGACCGCTTTTTCCAGAATCGTCGGTTCCTCGATCTTGTTCTGAATCGTGGACGCCCCGCCGTGAACGCGTTTCAGCAGCCGTTGTTCTTCCAATTCGCTCAAGTCCCGTCGAATCGTCGACTCTGATGCCCCTGTCGCTTCCACCAGCTCGTGGATGCGGACGACGTCCTTTTCTTTCAATAAAGTCAAAATCAATTGATGCCTTTCAGGGGTTAACATCGTACCCTCCCTTCTGGCAGCGCCTATTTGATTGTGTGATTGATTTTGATTATACACCTACATTCGATCATAAACAATCAAAAATGATCAATTTCGATCAATTCTCCTTATTGTTCTCAGCCGCAAAAAAAAGATGCAGCCCGATGGCCGCATCTTAGTAATCAATTCGGTTTTGCGACTGCTCCCAGGCGGAAAAAGGGAGGTTTCCGTTGGCGGGAAAGATTTGCAGAAACGGAATGGACCGGCTCTCTGCAGGCAACGCAATCTGATCGTAAATAAACTGATCATCGAAGCCGACGCGAGCCGCATCTTCTTTCGTGCACGCGTAGTAGACCGCTTTCGGCCTCGCCCAGTAAATCGCTCCCAAGCACATCGGGCAGGGTTCACAGCTGGTGTAAATCTCGCAATCTGACAGTTGAAAGGTGTTGAGTTTGCTGCAAGCCTCCCGGATCGCCTGCACTTCCGCGTGGGCCGTCGGATCGTTCGTCGCCGTCACTTCATTGCGGCCCATCCCGATGATCTCGCCGTTCTTGACGATGATGGCGCCGAACGGTCCCCCGTGGTTGCTCAGCACATTTTCATGGGCGACCTGTACCGCTTTTTCCATCAGCCTTTCCTTGTCCAATGAATTCTCCTCCTCGTTTCGTTGAAGCGGTTTGCACTTTCCAGTCCTTTCTCCAGTGTATTCCATGAATGCTGGATCTTATCCTCCCCCGCTCGGAACCCAGCACCTTCAGACCGGCCTAAAAACGCAGAGACAGGCAGCTCAAGCCCCCGTCCTGCTTGCGAAACTCGGACATCTCCAGCTCCATGACAGTATACCCGGCCTGCTCAATCTTCCGCTTGGTTTTTTCGTATCCTTGAGGAAGGATCACCGTATCGTTGATGCAAAGACAGTTCGCGGCATACTCCTCGTCCTCGTCAACCACGATTTTGTCAAAGTCCGCGAACACTTCACTGTCAATAAACTCCCCAGCCAGGACCATATTGTTGTTCCCCAGGTACGCAATACCGGTTTTCAAGTGAAAAAACTTCACCAGCGGCACGATGGTTGCGCCGTATCCGTACTTTTCCAGGATCGTTTTCAGCTGATTGGCCCCTTCTTCATTGGTACGGGTGGAAAGCCCGATGTAAAAATGATCCTCCGCCTGCATCACGTCGCCGCCTTCGAGCGTCCCCGGATGCTGGATGTATTCGATCGTGTCGGTAAAGTCCTTCACGACGTTTTTCATAGCAACTATTTCACCATTGCGGCTCTCGGCGCCCGGGTTTGTAATCACGACGCACTTTTCCGTAAAGACAGCGGTATCCTCTACAAAGGTGGAGTCCGGAAACTCTTCATCCGCCTCCAGGATGGTGACAGCAAGTCCGCACTGTTTCAGCGCCTCGACGTAGCGGCCGTGCTGCTCGAGTGCTCGTTCGTAATCCGGTTTCCCCAAATTGGCCGTCGTCAAGCCGTTCACATAGCTTTTCCCCGGCTTTCGTACAATGGCACGCGTAAACTTCATGAAGAATCCCTCCCCTATGGATAATGTAAAAGTGTTTAGAATTTTTTGTCAATATACAACTCTCATCCCGATCCCTGTTGAATCAGGGGGAAAATTCTGATAGATTGTAACGCATGGTCGATTTGCATTTCACAATACGGAAAAATCCCCGGAGGAATCAAAGATGAAATGGCAGACAAAAGATCAATTGGTTGACCTGTTGTGCGATCTTGTTGCGATCCCCAGCGTGACTGGTTCCCAGGCGGAGATCGATCTGCCTTCTTTTGTGGTCGATCAGTTGCGCACACTCCCTTACTTTCAGGAGCATCCCGATCATGTTCAGTCCCATCCCACCGGCGACGGACGATATTTTGTCACGGCTTTGGCAAAAAAGGAAGGCGTCGCCGACACCGTCATTCTGGTCAGCCACTTTGATGTGGTTGACGTGGAAGATTACGGCGCATGGAAAGAGGCGGCGTTTGACGCCAAAAGACTGACTTCCATGTTCCACGCCAACAAAGCGGAGATGCCGACTGCCGTGCAACAAGACATGGAGAGCGGTAATTGGCTGTTCGGACGGGGCACGATGGACATGAAGTGCGGGCTTGCCCTGCATATGGCGATGGTAGAGCAGGCGTGCGATGGAGCGTTCGACGGCAACGTACTCCTTTTGACCGTGCCGGATGAAGAGGTAAATTCCGTGGGGATGCGGGCAGCCGTACCTGTGTTGCTGAAGATGGCGGAGAAGTACGGACTGCACTACCGGACCGTTCTCAATTCGGAGCCGATGTTTACCCGCTACCCCGGTGACCAGCATACATACTTGTACACCGGGTCGATCGGCAAGATTCTCCCCGGTTTTCTCTGCTACGGAAAAGAGACGCACGTGGGTGAACCGTTTGCCGGACTGAACGGGAATTACATAGCTTCCCAGCTCACGTGCGAGTTGGAATTGAACACCTCGTTTTGCGAGGTTGTGGATGGGGAAGCGACTCCTCCCCCAACCAACCTGATGCAGAAGGATTTGAAAAAAGAATACTCCGTTCAGATCCCCCACCGGGCAGTCACGCTGTTTAACCTGTTCCTCCTCGAAAAGAAACTGGACGACGTGGTGGAGCCGCTGCTTCAGGCAGCGCGGAATGTAGCGGAACGAATCAAACAGGCGCACGGGAAACGCGCCGCCCATTTCGCCTCCTTTGACCCGTTCACCCCGCAGCCATTGGAGATCAATGTCCTGACCTATGAGGAGCTGATGGCGTATGCCATGAACACCTATGGAAAAGAGCGGATTGACCGCCTGCAGGCAGACGTGCTCTCCCATCGCACAGACAAAGACGAGCGTGAGATCACCATCGAGCTTGTCGATGAGCTCGCCATTTTGTGCAAGGAATTGTCTCCCATGATAGTTCTCTTCTTCGCCCCGCCGTATTACCCGGCCGTCAGCTCGCGCAAGCATCCGTTGATTCAAGCTGTCGTCTCGGAAATGGTGAAGTACGCCAAAGAAAACCATGACATTGCCTTTTGCAAACAAAACTACTTCGCCGGCATTTCGGATCTGAGCTATGTCGGACTGCAGTATCCCGCAGCTTCCCTGCAGCCGCTTGTCTCCAATATGCCGCTGTGGGGCAGAGGTTACTCCATACCGTTACAGGAACTGGAGAGATTTGACGTGCCGGTGTTAAACCTCGGCCCCCTCGGGCGCGACGCTCACCAATGGACGGAGCGTCTTTGCATCGACTATGCGTTTGATACGCTGCTCGACATGCTGCCGGTATGTATTCATCAGTTGTTTGCATCTCGCAATAGGAACGAGTCCTAATTTCATAAAAAGAGGGAAATGACATGCAGAAATGGATTGACTACTGTCTTGGAAAAAAAGGAGCCGCCTTGGCTTATCCTTTCGGAGTTGACGTGCCGGTGATCAACGTGGGGAGCAAGATGTTCGCCTTATTCGGTATCCAGGAGGATGGGGGCCGAATCAATTTGAAATGCGATCCGGATCGCTCCGCTGCTCTTCGCGAGCAATATGCCGCGATTCAGCCGGGATATCACATGAACAAGCGTCACTGGAATACGGTGATCGTGGACGGCAGCTTGACGGATGAAGAAATATCGATGCTGATTGACCACTCCTATGAGCTTGTTTTCAAAGGCTTGAAAAAAGCAGAAAAAGAGAAGCTGAACAAATAGGGCATAAGACTTTTTCTTCTTACACCTAGACTGATAACAAAGGATACTAGTATAAGGGCCGTTTTTTCGCCTATCGCTCGACCCTCCTCCCTGCGAGGAAGTAAGAAACGTCCGCTACGAAACTGGCCTACCTCCGGGGGCGTGTTCGGTTTGTCGGCGCCGCATGCAGAGGATCGTCCGGCCAATCATGCTTGGGATAGCGTCCCTTTAGATCTTTCTTTACTTCGAAGTAGGTGCCCCGCCAGAAACTGGCAAGATCACGCGTTACCTGGACCGGGCGATGGGCCGGCGACAGCAGGTGCAAGGTAAGGGGAACCTTTCCCCTGGCGATACGCGGAGTTTCCTTCAGGCCGAACAGTTCCTGCAGACGGACGGCGAGTACCGGAGCGGCCGGATCGCTGTAATCGACGGGGATGCGTGAACCGCTGGGTACGACAAGATGTGTCGGGGCGTATTCATCCAGTTCCCGCCGCTGATCCCAGGTGAGCGATGATTCCAATATCTCGGTGAGATTCAGCCGCTGCAAGTCTTGGCGGCTTCTCAGCCCGTACAGATGCGGACCCAGCCAGTCTGAAAGAGTTGCCGCCAGTGCCTCCTCGGACATATCCGGCCATCCCGGTTCCTGTTGGTGCATGAAATGAAGACGTTGTTGCAATTGCCGGGTCGTCCTCGTCCACGGCAGAATGTTCAGTCCTTCCTCGGCTATTCCCAAGAGCAGCGCCTTCAAACCATCTTCCGGATCCGGATCGTGCAGGGATGAATCCTTTAGGACAATGGCACCCAACCGCACCCGTTTTCGCGCCCGGACTGCCTGCGCCGCCCGATCCCAGGCGACAAGGTTTTCCACTTCGATTTGATCGCCGAAATATCGCTCCAGGTCGTGAGAATCAACGGAGGCTGCCAGAAAGATGCGGCTTTCTGGCCCCTGATCGTCCACCTCCGCCGCGACGAGATAGGGCGCGTTTGAAAGGGGCTGCATGTCGGCCAAAAAAGCTCCCCGGCCATTTTGCAACAGAAAACGACCGCCTCCCCTCCCCTGCGCAATGCGTTCTGGGAAGGCAAACGCGAGCAACAGTCCGCAGGCATGCAGATCATTTTCTTCATCAAGATGGATTCCAAGCGTTCGCTTCCAGTGGTTGGCTTCAGCCAGAATACGCCGACACGCTGCATAATCAACGTTGTACTTCATGGCCGAAGGGCCTCCTGAACGCTCTCCCCGCCCGACAGCACGAAGCACTTCGACGCGGAGGCCAATATCTGCCTCAGGAACGCTTCGCTCGCTCCGGACAAAGTCCCGCTCGCTGAGAATGGCTGCAAGCTCACATGCCAGCCCTCCAAGGCCCAATGGTATCGCCCTGAGGATCATGTGTGACAACCGCGGGTGAGAACCCAGCTCTAGCATCCGCCGCCCGTGAACGCTGATCGTTCCGTCCTCGCCCAGCGCCTCAAGCTGCTTGAGCAGCTCGCGGGCCTGTGCATACGCGGCCTGCGGAGGCGGATCCATCCACAGGAGCTCCGCGGGATCGGACACGCCCCACGCGGCCAGTTCCAATGCGAGCGGCGCGAGATCGGCATCCATGATTTCCGGCGTAGTTCGCGGGGCCAGCTGCCGATCCTCCTGCTCAGTCCAGAGCCGGTAACATACCCCTGGCGCGAGACGCCCCGCCCGGCCTCGACGCTGATCGGCTGACGCCCGGGACACCGGGACCGTTTCCAATCGTGTCATCCCGGTGCGAGGTGAAAAGCGCGGAACGCGCATCAGGCCGCTGTCAATGACCACCCGAACGCCATTTATCGTAAGACTTGTCTCAGCGATGGAAGTGGCCAGCACAATCTTGCGCTCACCCGGAATACCTGGGGCAATGGCCAGATTCTGAGCCTCCTGCGGTAAATTTCCGTAAAGCGGTGCGATTCGTACCTGCTGACCCAAGTCCAGCTCTTTTAATCGCGTCTCTACCCTTCTGATTTCACCGGCGCCCGGCAAAAAGACCAGAATATCGCCCGGATCTCTCTCCAACGCCGCCGTTATGGTACGCACAACTACGGACTCGATGCCTTCCACGCGGCGGCTCAGGTAGCGCGTCTCGACCGGGAAACTGCGTCCTTCGCAGGTAATTATCGGAGCATCGTCCAAAAGCGCAGCCACCGGCTCCGCATCCAATGTGGCTGACATGACCAGAATTCGCAGATCCTCCCGCAGAATCGCCTGGGACTGAAGGCAGAGCGCCAATCCCAAATCAGCCTGCAGGCTCCGCTCGTGAAATTCATCAAAAATGACGGCTCCTACATCCTCCAGTGCAGGATCTGTCTGCAGAAGGCGGGTAAGCACTCCTTCGGTAATCACTTCGATGCGGGTTTTTTGGCTTACGCGAGTGTCCTGCTTCACCCGGTACCCAACGGTCTCCCCGACCTCTTCCCCAAGAGAAGCAGCCATGTAACCGGCAGCAGACCGGGCAGCGATACGACGCGGTTCCAGCATCAGGATGCGGCGCCCCGCCAGCCACGGCTCCTCCAACAATGCCAGCGGGATTCGGGTCGTTTTCCCCGCTCCTGGAGGCGCCACCAGTACAGCGCTCGTACGGGACCGGAGTGCGTCCTTTACGGCCGGCAGCACCGATTCAATGGGCAGTATCGTCATCCCTATCACTCCATAGGCAAGCATTCAGATGTTGACTCTTTGGTAAGAATACATGAATTCACGCCGGGTATCTACACATGGACCGGCTTCTTGCTGTCGTCCATGCTTTTTTTACAATCGCTGCTCCCTTTTGCAGTATATAATAGGTCTATACAAAGACAGGAGACCTGCACACACATGATGGTTCTCGTATTGTTTACCATATGGGCCCTCGGGCTCCTTGTGCTTTTCACGGATCCCAAAAATACATCCATCCGCTGGGCCAGCGCCACCGCGTTTGTCGGAGGAGGCGGTTTTTTCGCAGCCGTGATTGATGAGACGCTACTCCCCCTTTTTCAGGACACACTCCATCCCGCCCTTGTTTCCGGGCTGAAGTTCGTCAGCAAGTTCTCTTCCTTTGTTTGTCAGGTGGGTCTGCCGTACACGTTTCTCCTGTTTGCCGTATACTCCGGTGAATGGATCACGCGAAAAACCAAAATCATCATACAATACGCCGCCCTTGTCCCGCCGCTGATCATGCTGGTCATTACGCCGATCTATCCGGTTCTGCAGTTCAACTATTGGCTGATGCTGGTGTGGGTCATCCCCTATTTCCTGTCAGCCAGCCTGATTCTGGTACATCTCTACCGGATTGAAAAAGATCCGCTCGTAAAAAAGAGCCGGTTGTTTACCAACCTTCTTGTCATCGTACCGATGCTGTTTGTATTTACCCTGCTCTATGTCATGCGGACACAAAACTACTACGACGCATGGCGCTATAACAGTCTGGTGGTTGGCATTCAGTTTCTTCTCATATTGTTTATCAGCGTGAAATACGGTTTTCTTGGGGTTAAATGGCGTGTGCAAAAGCATCGCTTGAACAGTACGCTGCGCGCCATCACCTCTGGCGCGCAAATCGTAAACCACACAATCAAAAACGAAGTGGGCAAAATCACCCTTTACGCCGATCGCATTCAATCCTACGCTGTGGAAACAGACCAGCCAAAACTACGGGACGACGCCAAGATTGTGATCCAGTCCGCCCAACATATCCTGGACATGATGAATCGGATTCAGGGACAATTGCAGGATATGGTTCTGCAGGAAGAGACCATTCGTCCGAGCGCGGTGATTCATCAGGTGCTGCTTGATATGAAGCCTTATGCTGACAAGTATCAGACAGAAGTGATCACTGAGTTGGACGATACGCTGATGTTGCGATGTGATCCCGTACAGCTGCGGGAGGTCCTCACCAATCTCTGTATGAACTCCTTTGAGGCCATGAAAAACGGGGGGACCCTCAAGCTGCAGCTGTTTTTATCCAAAAAGCACCTGGTGATTGCGGTTTCCGATACCGGAACAGGCATAGCCAAGGAGAATCTGCCCCATGTTCTGGACCCGTTCTTTTCCACCAAGAAATCCGGCCAGAATTTCGGTTTGGGGTTGTCCTACTGCTACAACGTCCTGCAAAAACATCAGGGCACGTTGGAGATCTATAGTGTCAAAGATGAAGGGACAACCGTATTTCTTTATTTCCCGCAAAAGCGTGTGATTGCCTAGGAGGAACCCATGCAGAAAATCCGTGTTTTCATCGTGGAAGACGACCTCGTCTGGCGAAAAGGCCTGGTGGACTACATCAACAAAGAAGCCGACGTGACCATCGTAGGCGAAGCCGGAACCCAGGAAGAGGCTCTTAAATGGTTTCAAGAATCCGATGCCGATGTGGTCCTGATGGACATTAATCTTACCGAAAACAATCTGGATGGGATCGATACCGCACTCTCCATCACCGAGCAAAAGGAAGACTGCAAAATCATCATGCTTACGTCCCATACAGCGGAAGACGTGATCATTGAGTCCTTTTCGGCGGGCGCCGTCAACTACATCAGCAAATCAAACTTCAAGGAAATACCGGACGCCATCCGCGCAGCCTACAATCGTCAATCGGCAATCCATCCTACAGCCGCTGCCGCTTTGCGAAATGAATTTCTGCGTTTAAAAAACGAAGAATTCCAGAAGCTGTTGTCTCCCGCGGAAAAAGAACTGCTGCAGTTGATTCATCAGGGCCAAACCCAATCCCAGATTGAAAAAACCCTTCATATCACCAGGCGGACGATCAAGAACCACATCAACCGCATTTTAAAAAAGCTGGGCGTCAAGACCAGCAAGGAAGCGGCAGCCAAAGCCAAACAAAAAAAGCTGTTTTAACCCACCGGCCACAACATTGCTCCCGGCATATGACCAGGTACCAATGAAAGTTGGTACTTTTTTATTTCCCGCCGGACCGTAGAATGAAAGCTACAAGTCCTTCGCAAAGGTGTGGTCTTCTATGTTTCTCATTCATGCCTTCTTCAAAATGGTACTCCTGCTGTGGTTTCGTCCTCGCATCCAGGGTCTGGACAAAATTGACTTTTTGAAACCCTCTATCCTCATGCCGAATCACGTTTCCTTGCTGGATGCCGTTCTCTTGTCCTTCTGCCTCCCCCAACAAACAACCTTTGTCGCAAATACGGAAATCGCCAGGAAGTTCTCGTTTTTCCTCCGCTTCCGCAAACACATCACCGTCGACCCGATGAACCCGTATTCCATTCGTCACATGATTCGCGTCATAAATAGCGGCGAATCGCTGGTGATTTTCCCGGAGGGCCGCATCACCACGACCGGCGGACTCATGAAAATCTACAGCGGCGTTGGATACCTGGCCCTGCGAACCGGCGCTGCCGTTTATCCTGTCGCCATTCAAGGGCTGGAGCGATCCATTTTCTCCTACCTGAAAGGAAAAGTGCGAATCGCCTGGTTCCCGAAGGTCACGATCTCCATTGGCACCCCGTTTACTTTGCAAAAGAAAGAAAACGAATCCATGAGAGAGCAAAAAGCGGCCGCGAGCGACTTTATCCTGCGCACCATGCAAACCGAATTGTTTCAAGCCCGGATGAAGGAGCAGGTAAACCTGTTTAATGAGGTGCTCGAGGCGGCTCGCATTCACGGAAGCAAGCAAGTGATCGCCAAGGATCTATCCACCGCCATCACCTATCGTACATTGCTGATGGGAAGCTACCTGCTCGGGAATAAATGGAAAACAATGCTGAAGGATCATCATGCCGTCGGGGTGCTTCTCCCCAATTCCGTAGGCCACCTGGTCACCCTGCTTTCCCTGTTCCGAATCGGGATAACACCTGCGATCCTAAACTTTTCACTCGGTGTTCGCTCGCTTCTGGACTGTTGCGAAACAGCAGGAATCCAGACCATCCTGACATCCCGGTTATTTATTGAAAAAGGGAAGCTGGACCATCTGATATCTGGCATGCAGGGCCGGGTCAACCTCATCTATTTGGAGGATGTGAAAGCATCCGCCACTGCTTGGGATAAAATCTCGGCTCTGTCCCGCTATCTGATGCAGCAACCCTCACAAGCAGCCACCAACGAACTGATTCTCTTTACTTCGGGAAGTGAAAGCAAGCCAAAAGGCGTTGTGTTGACGCACACCAATTTGTACGCCAACATCCAACAAGTGAAAAGCGTCATCGATTTCACATCCAAAGACAAGATCCTAAATGCGCTCCCGATGTTCCATAGTTTTGGACTGACGGCAGGAACCCTTTTACCGGTGGTAGCCGGCATTCCTGTCTATCTCTATCCCAGTCCGCTGCATTACAAGATCATCTCGGAGATTTGCTACGATCAGAACGTGACGATTCTGTTTGGCACATCGACGTTCCTTGCCGGCTACGGGAAATTGGCTCACCCTTACAACTTCTACTCTCTCCGCTATGTGTTTGCGGGAGCAGAAAAGCTGAAGGCCGATGTAAGGCAGATGTACATGGAGAAATTCGGCGTACGGATTTTTGAAGGTTATGGGGCAACAGAGACGTCCCCGATCCTGTCCCTCAATACACCTCTGGTAAACAAACAGGGTACGGTAGGGCGTTTGTTGCCCGGAATCGAATATCAATTGGAGCCGGTCGAAGGCATCACATCAGGCGGCCACCTGCTCGTAAAAGGACCCAATGTCATGAAGGGTTACCTGATACATGGCGCAGGATTCCTTCCTGCGGATGAATGGTATCGAACGGGAGATCTGGTCGAGATGGATTCGGACGGCTGCCTGACCATTACATCCCGCTTGAAGCGCTTCGCCAAAATCGGTGGAGAGATGGTCTCTCTCAACCTGGTGGAAGAGTTGGCTTCCCAGTGTTTCGGTCACTCTGATTTTGCTTCCGTCGCCGTAAACGACCAGCGCAAAGGGGAACGAATCCTTCTGTACACGACGGACGCATCAGTCCGCATGGATCTGCTGCGGACTTATCTGGCACAGAAGCAATACTCTCCTCTTCTGCTTCCGGCCTCTCTTCAAGTGATTGACCAGCTGCCCTTGCTTGGCAGCGGAAAAACCGATTATGTACGTCTGAAAGAAATTGCCGAAAAAGGCGGGGACAAAGCATGACCATCCGATTCCAACCTCTGCAAGCCCTTTACTTCACGCAATTCTTATCGGCTTTTGCCGATAACATGATTTTGTTTGTCATCGCCAATCTGCTGCGGGAGAATGGTTTCTCTCCCGCATTGCTCGCACTTGTATCCATTTCCTTCTTCCTGCCGTATATCGTGCTCGCCCCGATCGTCGGGCCATTCGCCGACAAGCTTCCCAAATCGGTTGTGCTGGTGATTGGCAACCTGATCAAGGTGCTTGGCGTACTGCTGCTTTTCCTCATGGACCATTCCAGTATCCTGCTCTTAATGCTTTGCTACTTCACCGTTGGGGTAGGCGCTGTCGTATACTCCCCGGCCAAGTACGGCATCCTGCCGGAATTGACGAAAAATGAAAACGAACTGTTCCACGCCAATGCAAGAATCGAGGCGTACACGATCATCGCCATTCTGACCGGAATCGGCGGCGGGGGGGCAATCGCAGCGATGACTCCCCCATCGGTCTCGTCTCTGATTTGCTTGGCCCTTTACAGCTCGTCTGTCCTGATGACCTTTTTTATCCCGCGCATCAATGGCAACCGGAACATCCGCTATGGGACGGAGGCACGGCGTTTCTTTGCCAATCTGAATCAACTTATGCGCAAGCCCGAAACGAATTTCTCCTTGATTGGGACCGGTTCGTTCTGGATGAGCTCGGCGGTGCTGCGGGTAGCCGTTCTTGCATGGATCCCCGCTTCGCTTGGGATTGATCCCAATAGCTTCTCCGTCTCGTTGATCCTGGCGACCACCTCCATTGGGATTATCATCGGCGCGTTTCTGGCCCCGAAACTGGTTCCGTTACACCGGTTCTACCGTTCGGTTGTCTATGGAGTGTTCATGTGTATGCTCATCCTGATGTTCCCCTGGTTCCATGTCACTGTCGTCGCCATCCTCTTCCTGTTGCTGGTCGGATTCATGGGCGGCGTATTTATCGTTCCGATGAACACGGTCTTGCAGGAGGAAGGAAAAAAGATGGTAGGCTCGGGACAAACGATTGCGATTCAGAATTTCATCGAAAACGTTCTGATGGTCGTCGGTTCAGGGATTTACTATGTGATCGTGTATCTCGGCGTATCCGTATCCGGTGCGATTGTCGTTCAGGGGTTGCTGCTCTTGCTGTTCCTGATCTATCTGCGGAACCAGAGCGAGCAGTTTAAAAGGGTTCAAGCCATCGTGAAGCAGTGACGGATAAGCTATTCCTTCGGATGAATCATCTGTTCCGGCCGAACAATCTGATCAAATTGCTCTTCGGTCAACAGCTTGCTTTTGAGCGCGGCTTCCTTCAGTGTTAAGCCTTCTTTATGGGCCAATTTCGCCACCGCTGCCGCATTTTCATAGCCGATGTAGGGATTTAATGCGGTTACCAGCATCAGGGAACGCTCCAGATTTTGTTTGATCACTCCCAGGTTGGGCTCAATCCCAATCGCGCATTTGTCATGGAAGGAAAGCATCGCGTCAGCAAGAAGCCGAGCTGATTGAAGGAAATTGTAGATGATCACCGGCTTAAAGACATTCAACTCAAAGTTTCCCTGGCTGGCGGCAAATCCGATCGTTGCATCATTGCCCATCACCTGGCAAACGACCATGGTCAGCGCTTCGCTTTGGGTCGGGTTGACCTTTCCGGGCATAATCGAGCTGCCCGGCTCATTGGCCGGTATCGTGATTTCACCGATTCCGGAGCGCGGCCCGCTTGCCAGCCACCTTACATCATTGGCGATTTTCATCAGATCCGCAGCCAACGCTTTTAACGCCCCGTGAACATGCACCATCTCATCATGGCTGGTCAATGCGTGAAATTTATTGACCGCAGACACGAAGGCCTTTCCAGTCAACCTGCTGATTTCCTTTGCCACCATCTCACCGAACTTCGGATGGGCATTGATACCGGTCCCTACAGCAGTTCCCCCGATGGCAAGCTCCCTCAGGAATTCCGCGCTCTCCTTTATCATCCTCTCGCTTTTTTCAAGCATCCGGCACCAGCCGCTGATTTCCTGCCCCAGCGTCAAAGGGGTTGCATCCTGCAAATGCGTCCGCCCGATCTTGATAATGTCCTTGTATTCCTCACTTTTTAGACGCAGAGTCTCCTTTAATGTGGCCAGAGAGGGCAGCACCCGGTCTTCAATCGCGATCAAACCGGCGACATGCATGACGGTAGGGAACGTATCATTCGAGCTTTGCGATTTGTTGACATCATCATTGGGGTGGATCCGAAGCGTGCTCCCCTGTTGCTCCAACAGCTGATTGGCCCGGTTGGCAATCACTTCATTCACGTTCATATTGGACTGGGTTCCGCTGCCGGTTTGCCAGACCACGAGCGGAAAATGCTCATCCCACTTCCCCTGTAAAATTTCATCTGCCGCGGCGACGATGGCGTCTGCCTTTTCCTTTTCCAGTTTCCCAAGCCTCTGATTGACCCATGCTGCACTTTTTTTCAGGACGGCAAACATCCGAATGATCTCCTGCGGCATTTTCTCCGAGCCAATGGGGAAATTCTGCAGGCTGCGCTGGGTTTGCGCCGCCCACAATTTGTCCGCGGGAACTCTCATTTCTCCCAGGGTATCCTTTTCGATTCTGTATGCCATCATGGTTCCTCCTTCGTGCTTTTACCATTTCCAATCCATAGGATGTCCAGCTTATCCCCTGTTTCATCAGCGGGTATGCAGAATAGGCAGGTGGGTTTGAGTGAAAATTATTCGTGTCACCATTCACAAGGAGGGATTGCCATGAACGCACGACGGGCACAAGAGATCGCTGCCTCACCTGTTATGGCCAATGTAACCTATGATGGGGTGCCCATCTATATTCAGCATGTCGATGAGAAGAAGGAAACCGCCAGAATCTATCCCCTTGACCAGCCGGAGAATGAGCAGGAAGTCCCGTTGTACAGCCTAAAGGAAGAATAAAAAAAGCTTCGATTGAAGCCCTCTCGAAGAAGCTGGTTCTTCGTTAGTGGAAACTTTTTATGCGTTCCGGAAAGTTTATTTCAGGGCGCTTTCACACGGTGAAGCCCTTAAACTTTCCTACACGATAAGAAAACCCACCCGGCATGAGCTATCCTCACCCCACTCGGCGTTAGCGATCGCTGAGCCGAGTGGGGTCCCTCTCTTCGCCGGGCGGGGCCCCGAACACTTTCCAAGCAGCTATATTTCGCGCTAATTTGCTTTCATCTTTTGACGCTGCAATACCAACAATCGCCCGAATAAAAACACAGCTCCCGCCGCCAGTCCGGAAATTAATCCAATCCAGTATCCAAACGCCGCAAGCGTGGTGTATTTGGCAAAAAGGTATCCGAGCGGCAGACCAATCACCCAATACGAAACGAGCGCCACGATGAACGTCACTTTCACATCCTTGTAGCCTCGCAGGATTCCCTGAATCGGTGCGGCAACCGCGTCTGACAACAGAAACAGAATCGAATACAGCAGAAAATGCTGAGTCAGCTGAAGAACAGCCGCATCGGTCGTGTAAAAGCCTGCTACCTGTTCGCTGAAGAAGAATAGTCCGATTCCGAAACACGTCGCCAGGATAAGCGCCATACCAATTCCCAGATAACTGTACTGTCTGGCATCTTGATACCGTTTCGCCCCGACTTCAAAGCCGACCACAATCGTCAGAGCCATGGAAATGCTTAACGGGACCATGTAAATGAACGAGGCGAAGTTCATCGCAGCCTGGTGGGCAGCAATCGTAACGGTGTTAAACTCGCTCATCAGCAGCGTGACGGCAGCGAAAATGCTCACTTCAAAAAAAATCGAGAAGCCGATCGGCACTCCAAGTGTGAGCAGCTCTTTCCAGGCAGCCAAGGAAACGCTAAAAAAACGCGAAAATATTCCATATTCAGCAAACGGTTCGACCCGATGCACGACATACAAGCTGATCAGCGTAATACACCAATACGTGATGGCGGATGCATACCCTGCGCCCACACCTCCCAGCCGGGGCATGCCGAAATTCCCGAAGATGAGGACGTAGTTGAGGAACACATTAATCGGCAACGAAATCAGCGTAATGAACATCGTGACGCGCGTCCAGCCAAGAGCATCTATGAAGCAGCGGATCACGGTATAGACAAACATCGGTACGATCCCTAAGGAAAGAGCGAGTAAGAAGCTGCGTGCAATGTCGCGAACCTCGGTTTCCAGGTTCATGTTGTTCAAAATCGGATCGAGAACCAAGGCCCCGCAGAAAATGACCGCAACAGCGATTGCCGCGGCCAAATACATCGCCTGTAGTACCGTAAACGGCACTTGATCCCTGCGCATAGCGCCTACCATTTGCGCCACCATCGGGGTAACCGCCATGAGGATTCCAGTCAATCCAGCCTGAATCGGCACCCACAGGCTGGTCCCGATCGCCACTCCCGCAAGGTCGGTAGGGCTGGCGTGGCCGGACATGACGGTATCAAAAAACGTCATGGAAAACAGCGCCAATTGTGTAATCAGAATCGGCAGCAATACGGATAGAAACTGCCATATCTTTTCTTGCAGCGTCTGGGTCTCATTCATCTCTCTCTACCCCGTTCTTTCTCTTTCCTATCCTACAGGATACTAGAAAGATGGCGGCCCGTCCAACCATAATGCTTGGTACCCCAATCATGAGGCATTATTAAAACTCATTATTAAAACTCATTATTGCTAAAATTATTTGTATATGGTAGAATAATTATTTTTTGTTGTTATTGCATAAGTATGGTATACTTACTATGTTACTCCAGAAAGGGGGGGACGTATGTTTCAAATTGGCGACAAGATTTTTTATCCGATTCATGGTGCAGGTGTCATTGAAGCGATTGAAGAGAAGGAGTTTTTTGGAGAAAAACATCTTTATTTTGTGTTAAATATGCTGCTGAGAGAATTGCATATCATGGTCCCTGTCGAAAAAATGTCCGCTCTAGGGATACGCCAGGTTGTTGATTTAGATATATTGGAAGATGTATTCGCTGTTTTTCATGATGAAGAACCCGAACTTCCCGTTAATGCCACCCAAAGATATCGAATCAATATGGATAAGATGAAGAGTGGCGATATTTATGAAGGTGCTGAAGTCATCCGTGATTTACTAAGCATCAGCAAAAAAAAGGGGCTTGGAGCCGGGGACAAATTCATGCTGGACCAAGCTCAGCAAATTCTCATTAGTGAACTTGTACTGGTAAAGGGAATTGCGACCAAGCAAGCATCCGATCTATTGAATGAGGCCATCAATAGTTAGGTGATACAAAAAAAACTGCTCTTAACGTGTGTTAAGAGCAGTTTTTTTGAATGAAAGCTTTACAACGTTTTCAGCTTGAGAGGAAACTGATTGGGAAATTGCTTGATAATCCCCTCTGTCAGTGTGTCAGCCAGTTTGATAATATGGTCTACCCCTTTATCAAACGCAAGAATATCTGCATCCCAATCCTTTTTCAACCTGGCTGCCACATCGTCTGAAACCAGTTTTAAGTGCATGTATAACAATTCCTTTAATTCGTTCTGGGGCCAGTTTGGATTGGCGTTGCTGAGAAACTGGGCAATATCATCAGCGTTTCGATACCATTCGGTATTGTATTTGTTTTGTTAAGTGCAGCCTGGTTTCCGCTTTTGGCTGCGTTCACGATTTTTCCTGCGATGACGATGTGCTCTTTTAGCAGTTCTGCCAGCTTGTTACCTGCTGCCTCGCCATAATACGGCTTTATTTCATTCCCGATATCTTCCTGATTTTTCAACAGCCTTGCCAGCACCTTATCTTGATCTTCCAGCCCTGCCACGGCGCTTACGATGTAATTTCTTGTCCATATCACATGGTCAGTCCAGAGTTTTCGCAAGTCACCTTTTAGCTGTACAGCCGATTGGCTCATACACTGTTTTTTTCCGCTGTTTCCTATTGCCTCTGCTTTTATGGGTGAAAAGATCAAAGCAAAGGACATGATCCATAGCGTCAACTTCAGGAACTTTGTTGTCATGAAGATCTTCTCCTTTTTTAGGGATTACCTTGAAAGGTCCCATTTTATTTTCGACTGTTAACCTGATTTCATTCGTAAAACAAAAAAGCCTTGATTCCAAGGCTATTGTACACAAATTTGATTTCTTCCATTCTGTTTTGCCTTATACAGTCCTACATCTGCAGCATGAAATAAATCGTTAAAATACATCACCGTACCATCTGAGTTATCGGCAACGCCCATACTGGTTTTGATGGAAACGGATTTTCCATCCTTTTTCATCTGCAGGTTTTCTACGGTCTCTTTTATTAATTCGGCTTTCTTCTTCCCTCTTTCAAGCGATGCGCCCTTTACAATCACAACAAATTCATCTCCGCCATAACGACCGATCAATTCATTTTCTCCCATTATTTTTGAGCAAGCTTCGCCTACCTGTTTGATTACTTCATCGCCAAAAAGATGCCCGTATTCATCATTAATCAATTTGAAATTATCGATATCAAATACGATACATACGATGCTTTCATTTCTTTCAGATGCTTGTTTTAACCAAACATTCGCAGTCGTCTCCAAATAATTCCGATTATATAAACCTGTTAAATAATCCGTATTTGCTTTCTTTTCAATAGCAGTTAAACTATGTTTTACGTCAAGCTTCAGAGCTGCTAATGCTATTTCTCGATTACTAATTTCATTAAGCAGTGATATATATTCTTTTTGAACCGTATATCCTAAATGGATATCATCCATTCGCTCACACAATTTGCATCTTTCTTCTTGAATGAACTTTAATAAATACACATCATGATAGCTTTCTACTAACTCCTTTGCATACGTTAAGGATTCAAATGCTTCCCTGTATAAATTTTGCTTGGAGTACCAGCTGCCTTGTAACATATAGAACTGAGATTTTTCTCTTATAAATGAATCGAAAACAGGATCATTCATCATTTCATCGATTAACGATCGTGAAGCACCAAAATCTCCAAGCCCAATGTACGCTTCAGCCATGTTTAATTTCACTCTGAGTTCTAAAATAGGACTTGCAGGTTGATGCAATTTCGCCATTGCAAGCCCCATTTTCGCCATTTCCAAGGCATCCGCGTAATTCTCCTCAACAATGTATACATGACTGTAATTGCTATATCCATTGCTGATAATATTGAACTTTTTTAATTTTTTCCCTAATTCAATGCTTTTTTCAAGTGTCTCTTTTGCCTTATCAAAATCTTTGTTGTACTCATAGAGTAAAAATAAAACATTGTACAAATGTAATTGATCTGTTTCATCTCCATATTTGCTGCAAACCTCATCGTAAGCACCAATACTGGCAAAGGCCTCTTCTATATCGCCAATACAGTAGTATGAGGCTGCATTATTCAGATGTGCAATTAAAATAGATTTATGATCATGTAATTCCATACCACACCTAAGAAGATGATAGCAAGCCTCGATGGTTTCCTTGTATTTCCCTTCAGCTCTAAGTAAAGTTACGTTTTGCTGTAATAACTGTAAATCTTCTTTTTTCATAATCCCGCTCCCTATTCCATTTAACCAATGCAGGAAAATATATCTATTGTCACACAAAATATTTTAGCTTTAAAACTGCTTTAGATAAAGCATTTTACTGGTGTTTGTAATACAGTTCTCAGATCCTTTGTTGCGAAATAGAATAAATAGTCTTAAAATAATCAATCATGTTAATATAGTTATAATCGGGTTCGGCATTATTATCAGACCATTTAGTCCAATAAAGAAAAAATGGCAATCGAAGCCTATCGCTTTGCTGTCATGAAGCTTAGGAATGAATTTGAGAAAGCTTTGCTAAACGCCCGTGACTCTGTTGAAGCTCTATGTGCAGTTTTGGAGGTCTTTCGAAACCTGGCAAATGGCAGCCCGATCAAAGGCGGATGCCCCACCATGAATGTTGCGATTGAATCCGACGATGCACATCCTGCACTTTGTTTGGAAGCGCGTGCTTCGATGGCTCAACTTTACTCAACTGTGAAAACCATTGTGATACATGGTATCGAACGAAAAGAGGATGATTGCGACCCCGAACACGGTGAAACACCTGTATTCCTATATTTCTTCATTAACCAGGAACGAAATGGATCGTAAATGAGGTATGTCATGTTATAAGAATGAAGATAAAGGAGTGAAGTGAACTCTATGAAGGTGACAACCATTGGCTTCTCAAAGAAATCCCTTAGGTCATTTGTATCGCTCCTCCAACAAAACAAGGTAACCCGTTTGATCGATACACGCTTACATAATACATCACAACTGGCTGGGTTCGCGAAGAAGGATGACCTGGAATTCGTAATGGAAATGCTCCAGATTCAATACATTCACGACCTTTCCTTAGCCCCAACGGAGAGCTTACTACAGGCAATCAAGCAGAAAGACATTTCATGGAAAGAATTTGAAACCATTTTTAAAGATTTGTTGCAAGAACGCAAAATCGAAACCAGAATCAACGAAATGATCGGTGACGGTATTCCATGTTTTTTATGTAGCGAGGAAAAACCGCATCAGTGTCATCGAAAATTGGTTACAGATTATTTAAGAGAATTTGATAATCGAATTGAAGTCATTCATTTATAGTAGGCGGGGGAGCGATTAGCGATCTCCTTCATCGTGATCGCTCAGTTGCCTCCGCTCCTTCATTGCAATTGAATACACTCAACATTCAAGCAGATTGTTCTCTGAGATGCAGTTTGAGATATTGATAAAGCTTTTGACTGGCCAATTGCAACGGATATGCCGATGCTTTGCACAGGATCCCGAAAGTCATGTCTATAAGGCTTCCGTGGATCTTCCGTATTGTTGTTCCCGTAGAAACGGGTTCCGCCATAATCTTCGGGACAAGTGCGATGCCTAACCCGCTCTCGACGAAAAATTTTAAGGCCGTCATACTCCCTATCTCCATCGTGTCAAGCGTCATGTTCCCCGTTTCCTGCATAACCACCTTCAGCTTCCTGCGATATGGACAGGTTGCTGATGTGATGAGCAGACGATATCCCCGAAAATCTTCCGGTGCAATAACCTCTTTCTGTGCCAGTGGATGGTGCTCAGGCATTAACACCACGAACTCTTCCTTGAATAATGGTTCAAAATAAAGATCGGTCCCCAAATCCGGTGCCGAGCAAAGCGAAAAATCAAGATCTCCTCTGAGGATTCGTTCGCTCAGCATCGGAGTGTTCGCGATTTCCACAGAAATACGGATATTCGGATACCTGGACATAAACCTCTTCAGAATATCGGGTAAACGATAGCTCGCCGTTGGCTCCGTAACCCCTATGCGAATATGCCCCGTTTCACCCAACTTTACATTCGACAAGTTCGTTTGTAATTGCTCCATATTCTTTACAATTTGCAAGCTTTGGTCGTGAAATAATCTGCCGGCTTCCGTCAACCGAATTTCTTTTCCACGCTCGAGCAGCTGAACGCCCAATTCGGATTCAAGCTTTTGGATTTGCATCGTGACTGTGGATTGAGCATAGTTCATTTCTTTGGCTGCACGGACAAAGCTGCCGTATTTCACGATCATTTGGAACGTTTTTAATGTCTTGAGATCCATGGTGCGCCCCCTTCTCTCGGGTTCAAAATATTTGAACGGAAGCTTCAATTGGTTCAATTATACAATTGCAAATAAATCATTTACAATGATATCCATCAAATCACGGCATGGGGAGTGAAATTATCGTGGAAATAAAAAACAAAGTGGTCCTTGTTACGGGCGGCGGTACGGGGATTGGCAGAGCGACAAGTCTCATGCTAGCCAAGCGGGGGGCAACCGTTATCGTGAATTATTCACGTTCTCAATCCGATGCGGAAGAAACCGTTCGATGGATCAATAATGAGGGTGGGCGGGCTGTAGCCGTGCTAGCCGATGTATCACAAGACAAGGAAGTCCGGATCATGATCGAAACCATCGTTCAGCAATTCGGGACAGTGGATCTGCTCGTCAATAATGCCAGCATCACCAGGCATATTCCGATGGACAATCTGGAGGCAGCAACCGGGGAAATATGGGACGAGTTGTTCGATGTGAATGTGAAAGGCATGTTTTACTGTGCGCGAGCTGTCGCCCCCTTCATGAAGAAGAATCAAAAAGGTGCGATCGTCAATCTTGGCAGCATAGCCGGACAAACTGGATTAGGCTCCTCCCTTCCCTACGCCGTGTCCAAAGCAGCCGTTCATGGCCTAACGAAATCGTTAGCGCGAGCCTTGGCTCCCGATATTCGGGTCAACTGCGTCGTGCCGGGAGCTGTCGCGACAAGGTGGTGGGCCGGAAGGGAAGAACAAATGAACCGGCTTGCCCCCAAGCTTCTATTACAGCGTATTTCGACAACCGAAGATATCGCATCAATGATCTGTGCAACCTTGGAACAGGAAGCGATGACTGGTCAGATTATCACGGTAGACAGCGGACAATCCTTGTAGGTAGGGCACTTATAGACACTAAAGTTCATTAACACGTACCCCGTAGAAATCAAAACTTGCGGTTACTTGTGATACGGTTCACCGTAACGGTTCTGACGGTCAATTTTTCATAAAAAAAAGTGGTCGAAGGATTCTCTAACCACTTTTCCATTTATAATACTTTATTCATTCGCTATGTCTTCGTTATTGGCTCCTTATTTATTCGCTATTCATTCCCTATTCATTCTCTATTTGCTCGTCATCTGTTCGCTATTGTAAGCTTTTTATTGCTGATCTGTATCAGCGTAACCAAGATCGCTCAAAGTGAGATCACTGAACTGTCTACCTAGCTTGTACGCTCGTATCCGTTCGGTTCCACTAGCTGGCTCGATAATACCTTTTTCCATCCATTCTTTAGCCCATTCTGTAACTGTTCTCGGTACAACTTTAAATTCCTCTGCAATTTCTTTAGGAGTGATATCTCCACTTTTTCCGAGCAAAAGTTTAATCACGATAAGCTCTCGGGGCTCTAACCTCTTTACCCTCGGATCAATTTGCTGTTTGTACTTACTCTCAGCAATTCGTGCTACTTTACGGAAAGCCCTCTCCATCGTCAAGACAAAGTACTCAAGCCAAGGTGCCAAGTCAGAAGGATTATTCCTGCCATTATAATAAAGGTCCGGCAGACCCATTTGTAATTTCGTATAATATCCCTGCAGGTCTGACACATAATACTCTTCCATCGAGTTAAACCCTTTCAGATCATAGCCATCGATGCTAAGAATATAGGTTGCAAGAGCCCGAGCCGTTCTTCCATTTCCATCATAAAATGGATGTATGGTCAACAGTTGATAGGCAGCAATACTCCAGGTCTCATAGGTCCTCTATATTCACTTTCTTCATTCCTTCTCCCGGAACCCCTTACTTCAATGATTGAATGCAGCCTCTTGATAAAGTTTTCGCTGATTTGGATCTTTAGTCTTTTGGATGCGCTTAAAAAGGAAAGAGCGTTCCAATAATTTCTTACCTCTTGTTCTGCTTTCAGACCTTGCCTATCTCGGTGTTTGATAATAGCTTGAGAAACCTCTTCCAAATCCAATGGGTTCCCTTCTATTCTTGAATCTTGTATTTTTCAATCGCCATCAAAGATTTTACAATGGTGTGGGTATACTGGAATCTTGGTTGATACAATAGTAGACCTCCTTTCTCATGTTACCCCTTATTGTGATTTATTTTATAACTGAATGAGCACGACTCATTAACAGCAATCTCAGGAGTTGACTCTAGACATATACCTAGCTTTTACTTGTTATAATTCATTCCAAAGCGCTAGGTATCCTGCATCCTTCTCTGGATATATGATGAGAAATAAATGACCTTTCCGTTGTAATGCTCCCCCCCCTTCCATCTAATTCTTTCCTAAGTGGATGTTTGATCGCGTGCAGTTGTCGATAAAAAGAATCGCTTCATCGATGTCAGGATATATTGAGAGGTGCTCCTCTTTTCTAAGCCTGTTTAATCGTTTATGTCTTGGTGTGGAAGTCTTTACCTTTTTTCTAGACATGAATAGCCATCCTCATTTCCTGTCCAACCACATTTGTATCTCTATTCACTTTCTTTATCTTTTTTCATGCTCTTTCTCCACTCAAAGGAACACCATAGATCTATGATATACTATAAGCGACTAATATGTAGCACGAGGGAAGTGACCATCTTGAAAATCGGTAGAAACGCTCCCTGCCCGTGCGGGAGTGGAAAAAAGTACAAAAAATGCTGTTTATCCCAAGACGAACTCAGAGGTTTTTCACCATCGGCGCCACAAGATGCTAAAGCCCTTCTTTTTTCATATATCGAACAGGAATTTGATTGGGATCATTATTTATATGAGTTGTTAGCTAGAAACATTGTCAAATCCATGTACCCCCAATATGAACCTACTATTATTGTCTCTGCCATTCGAATTTGGAATCTGTACGCAAACGCTGCTCAACCAATAGTAAGGAAAACTGGTGTCATGGAAGCTGCTATTGAATACTGTGTTGCCAAAATGATGGATCTTCCTGTGACGCAATCTGAATTATCGAGAAAATACGGTGTCTCAGTAGGAACGATCTCCAAACGTGCACAGGAAATCCTCGGTGAGGAATGGTTGTTTCATACCATTTTTCAAGAAAACAGCGGTCAGCAGACACATACCGATACAGCTCGTCTCTCTGCAGAAAGAGCTCTGTACGAGATGACAAGCCTAGTTAAGGGAAAAGAGTTCGAATCAATGGAACAACTCAATGAGTTTATAAACTCGCATCTATCTAACCACACTCGTATGACAAAAAACTCCTCCCTCGATCCCAAAGAGATGGCACAGATGATCCTGTATGATGCTTGGGAAGAGCCTTCTGTTCCAAAACGAATTCAACTGGCTAAACAAGCTCTTCAATTGTATCCAGATAGTCCGGACGCCTATAACATCCTCGCTGAATCAAGTGATGATCTGGAGGAATTATTACGGCTTTACAAACAAGGAAAAGAAGCCGGAGAACGCGATCTTGGCTTGAGATGTTTTCATGAAGATCGAGGTCATTTTTGGGGATTAATCCATACTCGACCGTATATGCGATCAAAGGAAGGCTATGCCAACTGCCTTTTGATGGCAGGACAAATTGAACAAGCTGAAAAAGAATTTGTAGAAATGCTCGATCTTAATCCTAACGATAACCAAGGAGTCCGCTACTCTTTGCTGTCTATCTACATTGAGTTGAACAAGTTTGAAAAAGCATCGCGACTATTAGAAACATATAATGAAGATAGTGCCTACATGAATTACAGTCGTGTGCTACTTGAGTATATGAAAATTGGCCTTTCTTCAAAATTGGATCACTTACTTGATAAGGCAATTCAGCAAAATCCTCACGTCATTGATTTTCTCTTAGGTCGAAAGAAATTGCCTAGCCAGGCGCCAGATTATTATGGTTATGGCGATACAAACGAGGCCATCATGTATGTAAATGCAAACTATCATATTTGGCAACGCGAGGGTAAATTACTTCAATGGTTAAAAGGCGCCACAAGTTGACCAAAACAAGGGCAGCCTCGAGAGCTGTCCTTGTTTTACATTTTATTGGTTTTTTATAACTTTGACCGTCCACATCATCACTTATGATACGGTTCCCCCCTGCTAATCCGAAACGCCCGATACACCTGCTCCAGCAAAATCAGCCGCACCAGCTGATGGGGAAAGGTCATCCTGGAAAAAGACAGCTGCGCATCGGCCCGCTTCAGCACCTCGGGTGACAACCCCAACGATCCGCCGATGACAAAAGCCACCTGGCTGCGGCCGTAGGTGGCGAGGCGGTCGAGTTCGGCTGAGAGTTTTTCCGAGGACCACATCTGGCCCTCGATGGCCAGGGCGATGACGTACTGGTCGGGTTTCAGCTGGGCGAGGATGCGCTCGCCTTCCTTGCGCTTTACCTGCTCCATCTCGGTGACACTCAGCTCTTCGGGCGCCTTCTCGTCGCTTACCTCCACCACCTGCAGCTTGCAGTAGGCGGAGAGCCGCTTGCTGTACTCCTCGATGCCGTCACGCAAATACTTTTCCTTCAGTTTTCCCACCGTGACAATCGTAATCTGCACCTTCCCTACATTCCTTTCGTCCGCAGCAGCGCAATGGCAGCCTCTGCACCGCAGACGCGGCATTTTTTATCCGGATCCTCTACATCTGCTGCCCGGTAGGTGTCCGGTGCCGCTTCAAATTCGTCCACGTACTCGTCAATCTCCTGGTCGACGTGCTCCATGCAGGCATAGCGAACCGGATGCTCCGGGTGCAGCTCCACTTCTTTTCCTTCGATGCGAATCGTTTTTTCCGCGTTCTCCATGATTCTCAATCTCCTTTTCCGTCCATATAGGGTCCGCCTTCTATTCTACCCAACATCGTGAAGAAAATAAAAGAGACGCTGCAGATGCAGCGCCCCTATTCAAAAGGAGAAACCTAAGGTAGTCCTTATTATTCCCCAACTGGCTCTCCCAATTTCACGGTTACGCTCTTTTTAAAGCCGTCACGATAGAAGGTGACCTCAACGGAATCGCCCGGCTTCTTGTTCAGCGTCAGGTACTTGCGCAGCTGCGCGCCGTTGGTGATTTCCTGTCCGTCCAGCTTGACGATGACGTCGTATTGACGCAGGCCGGCTTTGCCCGCAGGCGAGAACTTGGTGACTTCATTCATCACGACCACACCTGCTTTTACCTCATCCGGCAAGTTCAGCGTTTCCTTCCAGTGGTAGCGCGGTACGTTGGTCAGATCGTACGGCTGCACACCGATGTACGCACGTTTCAGCTTTCCATCCTGCATAAGTTCCGTGACAATTTTCTTCACGTCGTTGATCGGGATGGCAAAACCAAGACCCTCTACGCCTTCCTGGGCAATTTTCAAGGTGTTGATCCCGATCACCTGACCATGGATATTTACCAGGGCACCGCCGCTGTTCCCCGGGTTGATGGCTGCGTCGGTTTGGATGACGTCCAGTTCCCAATCGGTTTGGCCGTTCTCATCTACGTCAACCGGCATGGAACGATCCAACGCGCTGATAATCCCCTGTGTAACCGTACGGGAGAACTTCAAGCCGAGCGGGTTACCGATCGCAATCGCCGGCTCCCCTACTTTCAATGCATCAGAATCTCCCAGTTCTGCTACAGCCGTTACCTTGGAACCGTCAATTTCCAGTACCGCCATGTCCGTCAGCGCATCATAGCCCAGAACCTTTGCCTCCACTTTTTCGCCGCTTGGCAGAACGACTTGCACCTTCTGCGCATTTTCAATCACGTGAAAGTTGGTAATGATGTGCGCCTTGCCGTTTTTCTTCTCAAAGACGACCCCGGAGCCTTCTCCCCGCTCTACCGAAGAGGACTCCTGGTTAAACCAGTTGTTCACGCGTTGGATGTTGATGACACCTACCACCGCTTTGTCCGCTTTCTCGACTGCACGAACGGTTGCGGTATCGACGTTAACCGAAATCGGTTGAGCAAAAATATTGCTGCTTGGGTTGGTCATCGCATTGGCTGTGCTCGGTTGTACCATCGATATATATCCGGACTTGGAGAGAGTCGGCAGCATCAGGAGAACCACCATTCCCCCAATAACCGCTGACGTTACCGACGTCATAATGAGTCGGCCCAAGCCTGGTTCCCGATTTTTTTTTCGTTCTACTTGGCCCAAATCGTCATAATACCCCATCGTACACGCTCTCCTTTCTCTCTTTCCTAGGTTTAACAGGATTCCCTTATACCTATACCCGATGATTACATCTATAGTATACGATTCGGATTCGGCAAAGTATCGTGAGAAATATGGAAAGGTTGTGGAATGCAGGAAATGATGCCGGCATAAATCTCTCTGTCGACGGATATGCTAGAGTAAAAGCTTTCCTTTACGAGAAAGGGTTGATAGAAATGAAACCTCGTACCTCCCCGATGCAGGAAGTAAACCTGATTGCCAAACTGGCAGACCTGCAGGAAACCGATTACCACAATACATTGGTGCTCCACGCGGTTGTCGAGCTGCTGATTGAAAAAGGTCTGCTCTCACGCGACGAACTGATCAACAAAGTACAGGAGTTGGATAAAAACTTCCCCTACAGCTCCTCCAGTTTCGTCGGACGGTCCGGATAGGTCTCCCGCAGATGGACGTCGTCTCCTACTTTTAATCCCTTTTCTTCGAGGATGTTTTTCACGGTCAGTCTGGCCAATTCCATCATGTTGTTCTCCTTGCTGAGATGAGCGAGAAAGACACGTTCCGCTTGTCCCTGCAAAAAGTCACTCAGCGCCTCGCCAGCCGCTTCGTTGGACAGATGGCCGACATCGCTCAGGATTCGCCGCTTCACGCTCCACGGATATTGCGACATGCGCAGCATTTCCACGTCGTGGTTGGCTTCAAAAATGTACGCGTCTGCCCCGCGAATCGTCTCTACGATGCGGCTGCTTACATAGCCCAGATCTGTCGCGACGCTCAGTTTTTTCTTGTCGTGATAAAAGCAAAAGCCCATCGGTTCGGCAGCATCATGGGAGATGCCGAACGACTCGATGCCGAGGTCTTCCAGCTCCTTTTTCTCCCCGATTTCAAACAATCGCTTCTGCTCTTCACGAAGCGTGCCGATTTGTCCCTCCAGTTCCGCCCACGTTTTTTCGTTGGCGTAGATGGGCAGGTTGTAGCGGCGCGCCATGACGCCGATTCCCTTGATGTGATCGACGTGTTCGTGAGTCACGAGAATCGCGGTCAAGTCCGCCGGTTTTACACCGATCTCCTGCAGCGCCGCTTCTGCCTGTTTGCCCGTGATACCCACGTCAATTAATACGGAAGCCCGGTCTGTGCCTACATAAATGGCGTTTCCGGTACTCCCGCTCGCCAGCACACTAAATCTCAATGGTTACCCCTTCTTCCTACTGCTCCTCTAAGAAAACCCACCCGGCACGAGCTAACGCTTCGCCGGGCGGGGCCCCGAACCCTTTCCGAGGGGCTGTATTGTTATTTCTCCGGTACCATCGGTCGCTCCACCGCACCGGTAAACGCATTGACAAAATGCTGCTTTCCTTCGTGGATGACCCGCCACACCGGAGCCAACACCTGAATGTCAGCGTCATAGTGATAGCCGTAGTAGCCTAACGCCACATTCTCTATTTTTTCTCCCGGATGGAGGATCTGCTTTTCCACCAGGGAACGTAGCGCCGAATAGGCGGAAATGACCTGCCGGCCTGATCCCTGGCCGCGGATGTGAAAGTACGTCTGCCGGTATTGGCGCACAACCCCGTTCTCGATCGTGACCTCCAGCGGCGCAACAAATAGCGGCAGTTTGTCATGCAGCTGCAAATATCTCACATGGTTGCGGCTGGAAAAGTACAGGTCCGGGACGTACTGTTCGCTGTATAGCAAACGCGGTTTCAACTGCCTCAGGATCTCCACCGGGTTGGTCTGTTCGCGAACCGGCATCGGCGGCTCCAATCTGGCCACAAGTGCTGTATTCTCCACTGTTACCTTGATGCCCGGCACGTTCTGCACGGCAAGGGCGTTTAACCCCAAATACTCGACATTCAGATATTTCATTTCCGGCGTCTCTTGCGGAACGTCCGCCTGCAGCTTGATATTTTGCTGTTTCAGGTACAGCTCAATGTCCCACTTGTCCCCCTGTACCGCTTCGGTATTTTGCCAGTGTTCCATTCGTGAGGCGTATACCTGGTAGCCGAGAAAAGCGTCCAGCAGGAGAAAGGCCCAAATGAGAACGGTTTTGGCTCTACTCCAATCCATTTGGCTTTCCTCCTTCCTGAGGTAATCGCGCGTTGACGTACAGCTTCGTCCGATCGGACAGCTCCACAACCCAGACAGGGATCAGTTCCACATAGCCCTGGTGTACCTTGGTCTGATAGGCAAGATAGGCGTCAATGATCCGGCTGGTATCCGCCAATTGGTTGTTGCGGATGGTCTGAAACAATTCAGGGCCGGACATGACCACCCATTCCTTGTGGTCGATAAACTTGTCCAAATCAAGCAGGGAACGAGTCATCGTCACAACCTGTCCCGCTTCTGATATCATGGTAATCGTATCAATTTGATAGCCGTCCGTACTGACCAGCGGATACGCCCCGATGTATTGACGGAAGGTAATCAAGTCCTTGTCATTATAGCTCTTCCTGATTGTCTCGAAGTGATAGTCATCCGTCCAGCCCAAATGTTTGTTAATAAAGGAGACTGCTCCCTTTAGCTTCTCCTCTTCAGAGATGTCCATGTTTCCCTGGTGAAAGGCAGGATCGGTATATGTGATGACCTGATGATCCGGGCGCTTTTGAATGGAGCGGCTGCCGTCGGTAAAAATCGTTGTATTGTCGCGTTCAACGATCTGCCTTACCAACGTACGATCGAGGAAATAGGCCTCAATCAACTCCTCATCCGTAATCGGCAGGTAATTGTAAAGAAATTGCTGCATTTTCAGCCGGTCTTTTGGCAGGTAATACACGTGCCAAAACGGGTTATCCTGACCGACGGTGGGATGCGTTTGCCGATTTTTTACCACTTTCAGAATCTGCTCGGGCAACAGATTTGCCGCTCGCAGGTAAGACTCCCGAAGGTCCTTGGGACTGATAGCGGTCCGCGCCCTCATCACTAGCTCATCCTCAGTTGAGATAAACAGCGCGTACACGAGGTCTTCTTTTTCCTCGTAGTAGAGCCACAAGCGATCTATCCCTTTTAGCTGTTCATACTTTTCATCGCGGAAGGTAAACAGCTGGTTCAGGATCGACATGGGAACGGTCGAGCGAAACTGGATTTCCAATCCAAGATTGTCCCGCGTCAGCTCCTCCCACTTCTCTTCTGACAAAGGGTAGTAATAGAACTCAAAAAAAATCCACTTCGCCATCTCTTCCTTGATCAATCGGTAGTGGGCATCGGTCGAAAACGCTCGCGTATGCCGCTCTTCGCCGTAATGGAAGATCACAGATTCGGGAGTGACGAGCTCTTCCAGCTGCTTGGTCTGCACCGGCTTCGACTTTACATATTTGGCCGGTTCAATCGGCTGGAACGGGGGCTGGTTGTTCCAGAGCATGGCGGTCAGGAAAAAACTCGTCAGAACAAGCAGATACAACAGTACGGTTTTGACCCGTTCCTTCCACCGCCTCATCCGGATTTCCCTCCTTTGGCGAGAGGCACCCAGAAGGTAACCGTCGTCCCCGCGTTCCACTCACTGGCAATCTCAATGTCAGCGCCATGCGCCTGAACCAGCTCACGGGCAATGGCCAGACCCAAACCGGTTCCGCCCTGTCCGCGTGAACGCGCCTTGTCGACCCGGTAAAAGCGCTCAAATATTCGCTTCAAATCACGGCTGGGGATACCGATTCCCGTGTCGCTGATCGTGATGTACACCCGCTGTTGATGCAGATTGGCTGCCGCCTGCATGGTGACGGATCCCCCCTGGGGTGTATATTTGATTGCATTGGATAGCAAATTGTCCAACACCTGATTAATGGCGTCCGGATCAATGTGGACGGAGGGCAGCTGTTCGGTGACAGCCAGGCTTAACTGCACGCCCTGCTGCTCGCTGAACATGGAGAAGCGATCGGCAGCATAACGGAGCAGTTGATTGATGTTAACGTCCTTGCAGTTCAGGCGGATGCCCTGGGAATCAAAACGAGAGAGCTTCAGCAGGTCGTTCACCAACCGAATCATCCGCTCAGTCTCCGACATGGTGACCCGCAAAAATCGGTTGGAGATGTCCGGGTCGTTCACGGCCCCATCAAGCAAGGCCTCCACATAGCTCTTGATTGTCGTCAACGGCGTACGCAGTTCATGTGAGACATTCGCGACGAATTCACGACGCTGCTGCTCCAGGCGCTCCTGCTCCGTTACGTCCTGGAGCACGGCGATGATGCCCCCTTTTTTTCCGCTGTCCTGTTGCAGCGGTGTGAACGTAACACGCAGCATTACCTCTTCCCGGTTGGCCAGCATCATCTCGATGATCAACGGTTCCGTCTGAGCAAACAGTGGCATTTCGTCTTCGGGCGGCAGCCGCAGCAGGTCATAGAGGGTTTTGCCCTCGGAGATCACGTCCATCATTTTCACCTGGAGCATCTCTTCTGCCGACCGGTTCAGCAAGATGATTTGGCCGTCCCGTTTCGCAGCAATCACGCCATCCGACATGTTGCTCAGGATTCCGGCCAGCTTTTCCCGTTCTTCCTCCTGCTGCAAAATGGCTTCCTGCAGTCTCCGGGTCATATGGTTAAATGCCATGCCTAGCTGGCCGATCTCATCTCCGCTGTACACACTTACAATACGGTTAAAATCCCCGTCCGCCACCGCTCTTGCCTGCCGGGTCATCTCTTTAACCGGCGTCGTAATCGTCCGCGCCAAAACGACACCGAGTCCGGCTGTTATCAACAGGGCTATCATCGTGCCTGTCGCCAAAATGCCGGTAATCTTGCGAATCGTCGTGAACATGTTTTCCATCGAGGCAACCATGTACACGGCACCGAAAACGATGTTGTCTCCCTTCACCGGGACGACCAGCACCTTGACTCGTTCGCCCGTTCGCGGGTCGATCCGCAGCGATTCGCTGCGCGTCCCCAAGAGCGCGATGGTCACCTCTTTTTGCGAGGTGCGCTGGCCGATGATGCTTCTGTCGTTCTCCGTGGTGCTGATCACATTGCCGTTTTGGTCGATTACCTGCACGGTAGCGCCGTTCGGTTTCACCAGATTGGTAATCAGGTTGTCGATGCTGGTCCGCACATCGTCGGAGCTTTGCTCCTTGTCATTGCGAGGCTGCAGATACCGCTCCAGCAGTGTGGCCAATAGGGAAGCCTGTGTATTCAGCGACTCTGAAAAGTTGGTGGAATAGTAACGCTCTACCTCTCTGGCAAAATACGCGCCGATAAACTGCATGGCCAGGAGAATGAGCAGCATGTAAATAACAACCAGCTTCCACTGAACTGTTTTAAACAGCCGGGTCCGCAGCATTACGGATTTCCTCCGAGGGCAGGGTTTCGCAAGGTGTATCCCAAGCCGCGCCGTGTGATGATATATTTCGGCTGACTGGGATCATCCTCGATTTTTTCACGCAGGCGGCGAATGGTAACATCTACAGTACGCACGTCACCGAAGTAGTCAAAGCCCCATACGGCCTGCAGCAGATGCTCCCTCGTCAACACCTGTCCCTGATGACGGGCCAGATAGACGAGCAGTTCAAATTCGCGATGAGTCAAATCCAAATACTCTCCAGCCTTGGACACAGTGTAGGAATTCAGATCGATTTCCAGCTCGTGAACCCTCAGCTGATTGGAATCCTGCTCTTCCAATTTCGGTTTTTGCCGGCGCAGGTGCGCCTTGACGCGGGCGATCAGCTCTCTTGCACTAAACGGCTTGGTCACGTAATCATCCGCTCCCAGTTCCAATCCCAGTACCTTATCCAGCTCGGAATCCTTTGCGGTCAACATAATAATCGGAACGTCGCAGCTTTGCCGTACGACCCGGCACACGTCCATTCCGTCCCGTCCGGGCAGCATAACGTCCAATAAAATCAGATCAGGTTTCTCGCTTTGCACAAGCAGCAAAGCCTCTTCACCGTCGTAAGCGCACACGACCTGATACCCTTCCTTTTCAAACGTAAATTTTAATATATCGGCAATCGGTCTCTCGTCGTCTACGACCAGGAGTTTTGCCATTACGCTCACCCCTTCTTTCGTGTAATGGATTCCACTTGCAGCACCGCATTTCCTCCACGCAGGAGACTGTAATATCTGTTAGTACAGGAAAAGGCCACCCTTCCGAAAGAAGGGAAGCCTTTTTTACGCAAAAAACTTAACGCAGGAAACGAAGCGGGTTTTGAACTCGTCCATTCTGATGAACTTCAAAATGCAGGTGGACCCCTGTAGAGTCACCAGTGGATCCCATGATGCCGATCGTTTTCCCTTTGCTGACGACATCGCCCACGCTCACACTGATGGAACGCAAATGGCCGTAAAGAGTTCGAATGCCGTTGCCGTGGTCGATGACAACTGCTTTTCCGTAATCTCCGTCCCATCCGGCAGAAACGACTCGACCGTTGTCCACTGCACGAATCGGACCCGATCCGGCAATGTCAATTCCCTTGTGCAGTTTTCCCCAGCGCATGCCGAAGCCGCTGCTGATATAACCTCTCGCCGGCCAGGAGAAACGGCCTGTCCCGCGTGAAGGAATCACTTTGGTGCCTCGCTCCACGATCTTCGTGATCGGCTGCATCACGATCTTTTGGCTTAATACCTTTCGTTCAACAACCTGTCCATTTTCTTTAATCACCTGATAACGGACAATCTTGCTGCCTTCGCGCCCATCCTGAACGATTTTACTTTCACCTTTCGGCAGTTGTTCGTTGTTGCGCACTTGTGTTGAATAGGGGATCGTCTCTTCCTGTGTAGCCTCTTCCACCACTTGCACGGTTACCAACGGTCGAACGGCCGTAACATTAATCTGCTGTCCCAGCTGCAACACGGTATCTTCTGTTATGCCCGGATTGTTGGCGTAGATGTCTTTTGACGTAATGCCGTATTTTTGAGCGATACATCCGACGCAGTCGCCTTCTACAACCGTGTGAACGACCTGTTTAAACGTACCTTTGGAGAGCAGTTCCTCAAGCTTGTCCACCGGCAGTACCTGGGCAGCCGTAACAGTGCCTGTCTCCAGCTTGATGTCTTCTTTGAATTTTACCTGTTTTACGGGCGACGCGCTCGCTGTGGAGGCTGCCGCCATGGACGACTTCTTCATGGCATCTGCCGGAACACCTGCGTACTTCTGCTTTACACGCGCCAACACTTCTTCGGCTGTTTCCTGGTCAGCGGCATATCCCACGACCTCGCCGTTCACCACCAGTTTCACCGCTTCCACCTTGATGTTGGCGATGTCTCCAAGAGCCTTGATGGCGGCCATGTTGTCGTACCTGCCCTTATATACCTTCTCTTCGGTAAAGGAGATATAATCAGACAGCGTGAGCGTCAATCCGTTCTTCGCTTTTTCTTCTTCCAGCTTTGCCTTGGTCCAGTTGTGAATCACATCAGGGCTGCTGACAACCCCGATTTCTTTTCCGTTCACCATGACGTGATAAACGGTTACGATGTTGCTTGTATAGTAATACTGGGCTCCCGCCCCAACTGACGCTGTCAAAAGCAATCCCGCCGCGATGGATAAGGTTTGCTTCTTATGGTTTTGAAAGTATGTAGCTGCATACTCTGCCACTCGCTTTACTCGCTGGTCGGCGTTGCGAACGAGATGTTCCGTTCGCTTGCGCAACCAGTCCTTCCACTCGGCCCATTGCATCTCTAGTCCCTCCTGAAAAAAAGTACCAACATTCCTATTTTTTCAGTACTTCTAGAATATTTCAAAAATATTGAGTAGTGCGAATAGCCCTCTGTACCTATTTCCAATTATCTGCCAAATTGCCTAAAGAAACCAACTATGTCGACTTTACCACATAATAAGCGACAACATCAAGTGTAAAATCCTGTCGAATAAGATTGAATGCCAAGTGTCATAATATATACACGAAATTACCATATTTATGTTCATGAGGAGGGCCTCTGTTGAAGGAGCGCAACATCTTGGCGGGTTTCCAAACAATGGACGAGGCGAATAAAGCTGCTGAGCAACTGCGCAACGCAGGTTTCGACACCGTTCAAGTTGACACGGTTGGCCAGTTTCCCGGCGATGGTCTGGATAATATTACCAATCCGATTACAGGGGAATTTTCCAGCCTGGCGAAATTAACCGCAGCCGGTGATTTTCCCAGCGGCCGTGACGCCAGTATACTTGCGGCAGCCAGCCCGAATGCGAGCGGGATGGCTGACCGTGATGATGACAATCTGAACTCCAACGTGCTGCTGACTGCCGTTGTTCCAGAAGATCGGGGCGACGAAGCGACCGAGATGATCCGCTCGTGCGGAGGCATGGTCTAACTAAGAAAACCCAGCCGACTTTAGCAACGCTGGTGTCGGCTGGGGCCCCGAACACTTTCTTAGTGACTGTCACTTTCTTAGTGACTGTATTGGATGTCCATTTATAAAATTTCCTATATGCCAAAAATACGCCACCCTCCCTGCTGCGGAAAGGTGGCTGTTTTTTCGCCTCATCTCGTCCTTACACCTCTAACATGGAGGTGATGTCTTTTACGGCCAAACGACGAATTGCGGTTTTTTCTGTGTCTTGCTGCTTATCAGTGGTGATAAAGCAAAGATACCCTTTGTTGAAATGCGTCATTGTGCCACTGATGATACTGCCGTTAAACATTTTCACTTGCACATTCTTGCCCAGCAGCTTCATTGCTTTCTGATCAAATCCCATCTTCGTGAACACCTCGATTTCTTTTTGTATGGGATACCATATGCCCAGACAACGGCAAGTGGTGTTTGTCCGAAAAAAATTTCTTAGGAAATATTTCATCCCCTGCTTGGACCTTTTTTCCCAATTTATGATTCGACATTATTATTAATTGAAGATTAGAAAAATTACCTGTATATTTTTTTTTGCCGGCAAAAGCCAAATTATGGGAGGAAACTATTTTGAAAAAAATTCAACGTTCCATCTTTTCCAGTCTGTTAACCCTTTCTCTATTGGGAGGCACCTCTGCTGTATACGCCCACGACGAGCTGGGAGACGTCTCGATTGAAAAAGGGCAGCATGATCATTATGAAGTGGTTCAAACGTTGGAAGGAAGCAAAAACTTCAAGTACCTGAACGAAGTAGCTGCAGTACCGCTAAAAGAGCTGAAGCCAGGCGTGCAAAACACCGGGGCCGATGTTTACGCCCATAAAGGCTTCGCCTATATGGGCACGCACGTGGCTAACGGCGGTGAAGGCGGGGTGCGCGTGTTTGATTTGAAAGATCCGGAAAATCCTGTAGAAGTGGCAGTATTTGCGAATGACCTTCCTGGAACCTGGCAGGAAAAAGTAATTGTGAAAACCGTAAACACTCCACACTTCAAAGGGGATCTGGCCGCTGTCAGCGTGCAAAAACTAAGTCGGACAAGCAAGGATTCCAAAGGCGGATTTGCCTTGTACGACGTAACCGACCCGTATCATCCAAAAAAGCTCGGCTTCTGGGCGCTTGATTCACAAGTCCGGGGTACGCACGAATTGTATTTGACGGAACAAGGCGGACGAGCCCTTGTGCTGACCGCCAATCCCTATGCGGACTACTATACGCATGGTGAAACCAAGGACTTCACCATCGTGGACGTCTCTGAACCTTCCAACCCGGAAACCATCTATGAATTTGATCCCCGCACTGTAGAAGGAGTTCCTCAAGACTTCAACGGATACCACTGGAAAGATGAAAGCTCCGAAGGCAAAATTCGTCCGGTCTTCGCCCACAGCGTGATAACGGATGAGAACGGCACTACTGCGTACGTATCCATGTGGGATCTGGGCACCCTCATCTTTGACATCCGTGATCCTGAACATCCGCAAATGCTCGGCAGAACCAGCTTTGAATCAAACGTCCAGGGTTCCGCCCACTCCTCAGCCTTGGCAAAAGGCGGCAACATTCTGATCGAGACGCGGGAAGTATATGACCCGACGAAGGCAGGGTACGAACAATCCTACGGGTACACGAGAATTTACGACATCAAGGACAAAACGGATCCAGTCCTGATCAGCTCGTTCAAAACGGAACTGGCCGACGATATTGATGACGGCGTAACATTTGCCAACACTGTACATGATCCGAAAGTACGGGGCAACACCCTGTATCTCTCCCACTATGCCGGTGGCGTACGCATCGTAGACATCACGAATCCGGGAAATCCGGTGGAAATAGGCGTTTACGTACCGGAGAATTCTGATGTGTGGGGTGTATTCGTCGACCGCAATTACATTCTTGCCTCGGATATCGGTTCCGGATTGAAAGTCCTGCAAAAGCGAAAATAATGGAGAAAAGCCGATCACTCACACATTTGCAGTGAGTGATCGGCTTTTTGATACAGCGTTAACGCATCAGTGTCGTAAACTTTCCGGAACGCATAAAGAGCTTCCTCTAAGGAAAAACCAGCTTTTACGCGTAGATGCCGCGTACGATTACAGTTTGTTCACGATCCGGGCCCACGGAGAAAATGGACATCGGTATGCCGGTCAATTGGGTGATGCGTTCAATGTAGTGACGTGCGTTTTCCGGCAGATCGTTGATGTTGCGTACCCCGGTGATATCTTCTTTCCAGCCTGGGAGCTCTTCGTACACCGGTTCGCATTTGGCGAGGATGTTCAGATTCGCCGGGAACGACTCGATTACTTCCCCGTTGTATTTGTAAGCCGTACAGATTCGCAGAGTGTCCAGACCGGTCAGGGTGTCCAGCTTGGTGATGGCCAAACCGGTGATTCCGCTGACGCGGCGGGCATGACGCACGACAACACTGTCAAACCAGCCGATTCGGCGCGGACGTCCTGTTGTCGTACCGTACTCGAAGCCTACTTCGCGGATATGGTCACCAATCGCATCAGTCAGCTCAGTCGGGAACGGGCCGTCACCGACGCGGGTGGTGTACGCTTTGGCTACCCCAATCACTTGATGAATCTTGGTTGGACCTACGCCGGAACCGATGGTCACACCGCCGGCGATCGGGTTGGAAGAGGTTACATAGGGATAGGTGCCCTGATCGATGTCCAGCATGACACCCTGTGCGCCTTCAAACAATACGCGGTTGCCGCGGTCGATGGCGTCGTTCAGTACCACGGAGGTATCGGTTACGTACGGACGAATGATTTCTGCATAGCCAAGGTACTCTTCCAGCACCTCGTTCAGTTCAAAACCGGTTGTATTGTACATTTTCTCCAGCAGACGGTTTTTCTCTGCCAGATTGCGTTCCAGCTTGCGCGCAAATTCTTCCCGATCCAGGAGGTCAGCAATGCGGATACCGATGCGCGCTGCTTTGTCCATGTAAGCAGGACCGATTCCTTTGCGGGTCGTACCGATTTTATTTTGTCCTTTGCTCTCTTCTTCCACGCCGTCCAGCTTGATGTGGTATGGCATAATGACGTGAGCGCGGTCGCTGATTTTCAGGTTTTTCGTGGAGAAGCCAAACCCGTGCAGATAGTCAAGTTCCGCTACCAATGCCTTCGGATCGATTACCATGCCGTTTCCGATGACGCACGTTTTGTCTGTATAGAAGATCCCGGAAGGAATCAGATGAAGCTTGTATTTATTTCCATCAAAAATAATGGTGTGGCCGGCGTTGTTTCCACCTTGATAACGCGCTACTACTTCAGCGCTCTCCGCAAGATAGTCAGTAATTTTTCCTTTACCTTCATCGCCCCACTGGGTTCCGACGACAACGACTGTTGACATCGAAAAACACCTCCTGATCTAGTCATTTCCTTTTTGGGCAAGAAACAATCTAAGTGTACTAAACCATTTTGTGGCTGTCAATCAAAATACGAACATTATAATTATTGAAATCTTATATGTTCGTGTATTATATGAAATAAAAAGAAATGCTGAATCTTTTTCAGCATTTCTTTTGCAAAATGTATGACTATCCCGCCTGATCGCGATATCGCTGATCGAGGCTGACAAATTTGTTGTACTCTTTCAGGAATGCCAGTTCCACGGTTCCCGTCGGACCGTTACGCTGCTTGGCGATGATGACTTCGATGACGTTTTTGTTTTCCGTCTCTTTGTCGTAGTAATCGTCCCGGTACAGGAACGCCACAATGTCGGCGTCCTGCTCAATGGAACCGGATTCGCGAATGTCGGACATCATCGGCCGCTTGTCCTGTCGCTGCTCCACAGAACGGCTCAGCTGGGAAAGCGCGATCACCGGCACGTTTAGCTCACGGGCAATCCCTTTCAGCGTCCGGGATATTTCCGATACTTCCTGCTGACGGTTGTCTCCTTTGCCGCGGCCGTGAATCAACTGGAGGTAGTCGATCAAAATCAAGCCCAACCCGCGTTCTGCCTGAAGACGCCGGCATTTTGCACGAATGTCCTGCACCGTTACACCCGGCGTATCGTCGATGTATATCGGGGCTTTCGCCAACGTCCCGATCGCCATCGTCAGCTTCTGCCAATCGTCTTCCTCCAGCCAGCCCGTCCGCATTCTGGAGGCGTCCAGATTTCCTTCGGCGCAAATCATCCGCTGCACCAACTGTGACGCCGCCATCTCCAAGGAAAAGATGGCTACGGTTTCCCCTGCGCGGGCCGCTACGTTTTGCGCCACATTCAGTGCAAAGGCCGTTTTCCCCACGGATGGACGGGCAGCCAGGATGATCAAGTCGCTTCGCTGGAAGCCGGATGTCATCTTGTCCAGATCAGGATAACCGGATGGGATGCCAGTGACGTCGCCACGCCGCTGGCTGAGGAATTCAATCCGCTCATACGTCTCCAACAAGACGTCGCGAATCGGTGTAAACCCGCCGCTGTTGCGGTTTTGGGCGATTTCCATGATGTATTTTTCAGCGTCGGCAATGATTTCGCCGACGTCGTCTTCCCGCGAATAGCCGTCGTTGGCGATTTTCGTCGCCGTACGGATCAAACGGCGCAGCAGCGATTTCTCCTCGACGATTCGCGCGTAATACTCGACGTTTGCCGCGGTTGGGACGGAACTCGCAATCTCCGTCAAAAAGGTGACGCCGCCTACCTCATCCAGCAGCTTGTGGTCCTGCAGCTCCGCCGTAACGGTGACGAGGTCGACCGGCTCTCCCTTTTCATATAAATCCAGCATCGTTTTAAAGATTCGTTGATGTGCTGTTTTGTAGAAGTCTTCCGGCCGGAGAATCTCCATGGCCGTGATGAGAGCTTCCTTGGACAGGAACACGGCCCCCAGAACAGACTGTTCAGCTTCGTTGTTTTGCGGCGGCACACGGTCCAAAAACAGGTCGCTCACGTCACACCCCTCACTCATTCAGCATTTATTCTTCCACAACATGTACCTTCAAAGTTGCTGTCACTTCGTTATGCAGCTTCGCTTTTACCTGCGTCACGCCCAAGGCACGGATCGGCTCCATTTCCAGCTTGCGCTTGTCCAGCTTGATTTTGAACTGTTCTTCCAATGCTTCCGCTACTTGTTTGCTGGAGATCGCGCCGAACAGACGGCCGCCTTCTCCTGCTTTGCCTTTTACCTTTACGGTAAGCTCGTTGATTTTCGCTGCCAGCTCCTGCGCATCCAGCTTCTCCTGCTCCTTGCGCTTTTCTTCGCTGCGCTTTTGAGCTTCCAGTGTTTTCACATTTGCTTCCGTTGCTTCCTTTACCAGACCTTTCGGCAAAAGGAAGTTGCGTACATAGCCCTCAGACAGGTCTTTGATTTCCCCTTTTTTGCCCTGTCCTTTTACGTCTTTCAGGAAAATGACTTTCATATCGTTTCCTCCTTCGCTCAGATGACAGCATCAATCGCTTCCTTCAAGCGTCTCACTGCCTCTTTCAAGGATACGCCCTCCAGCTGTGTCGCCGCTCCGGTCAAATGGCCGCCACCGCCCAATTGTTCCATAATCGATTGAACGTTGATATCGCCCAGCGATCGCGCGCTGATCAGTACGGTGTCGTCCGCCCGTCTGGCGACAACGAACGAGGCCTGAATGCCTGACAGCGTCAGCAAAAGCTCAGCTGCCTGCGCTACCTGTACCTGGGTGTAATCCTCGTGCGGATCTCCCGTGGCAATCGCCATCGTTTCCCGGTAAGTCTCGGTGTTCATGACGATGCGGGCCCGCTTTTTGAATTGGTTTATGTCTTCCTTCAACAGACGCTGGACGGTCGCGGTATCGGCTCCGTTGCGGCGCAGGAAAGACGCTGCTTCAAACGTTCTCGAACCGGTGCGGAACGCAAAGCTTTTGGTATCCACGACAATACCGGCGAGCAGAGCGGTGGCAATCAAACTGTCGATGTTCATCCGATCGCTCTGGTACTGCAGCAGTTCCGTAACCAGTTCCGCCGTGGAAGAGGCGTATGGTTCCAGATATAGGAGCACCGGGTCTTCGATAAATTCTTCCGATCGGCGGTGATGGTCAATCACCACAATCCGGCTGGTTTCGTTTAACAGGCGCGGTTCCATGACCAACGAGGGGCGATGCGTGTCGACGATGACGAGCAGCGTTCTCCCGGAAATCAGGCGAATCGCCTGCTCCGGTGTGATAAACGCTTCCGCCAGCTCCTCGTTGGTGTTTACCTCTTTCATCAGGCGCTCAACGGACGGGTTCACTTCATCCAGCACAATATAGGCTGTCTTGTTGTGCACCTGCACCGCTTTCAGCACACCCAGTGAGGCGCCAATGGAGTCCATGTCCGGCTGCTTGTGCCCCATCACAATGACGTGTTCTGCCTCGTGGATCAAGTCGCGCAGCGCATGGGCGATGACGCGGGCCCGCACGCGGGTGCGTTTCTCTACGGCATTTGATTTTCCGCCGTAAAACGTAAGCTTGTTGCCTACCTTCACAGCTGCCTGGTCTCCACCGCGGCCCAGCGCGATATCCAGGCTGGACTGGGCCATTTGCCCCAACTCGATGTAGGAGTTGACGCCAGCCCCGACACCGATGCTGAGAGTAATGGGAATTTTGTTGTCCGCAGTCATCTCGCGAACAACGTCCAAAATGTCAAAACGGCTTTCCTCCAGTTTTTCCAGCGTTTCCCGTTCCATCAACGCCAAAAACTTGTCTGCCGTAAATCGCCGCAAGTAAATGTTGTGTTTCTGCGCCCACTCGTTGATCACGCCGGCTACGCTGGTAGACAGCAGGGTCCGGCTTTGGTCATCCATCACCTGTCCCACTTCGTCCAGGTTGTCCAGATGGATGATGGCCAGGACGGCTTTCTCCCGATGGTAGCGAGCCATCAACTCTTTCCATTCGGTAATGTCCTTGAAGTACAGCAGTCGCTCTTCGGAACGGATCAACACTTCGTAAATCCGTTCGTTGTAGGTAAACTCCAGACGCTTTTGCTCCGGTTTCCAAGTGAGACTAGGAAACACGTCACTCAAGCTTTTCCCGATGAGCATCTCATCTCCGGACATTTTCGTCATAAATGGATTAATCCACTCGATTACCTTTTCTTCGTTGAACAACAAAATGCCGATCGGCATCTCCTGAATGACAGCTTCTCCCGCCTTTTTCACCCGATGGGTAATGGTCGCCAGGTAAAGGCGCAGATCCCGCTGGAAGCCTTTTTCCGCCTGCATGGCGAATATCACCAGGCTAATCAGACAAACAATCCCGATCGCCCCGTACATCCAGTGATGCAGCGTCAATATCGCCAACAGTAACAAGCTAAAGCTGAGAGCCAAGACCATATGCAGCCCGTACCAACGCTTTAACAGGAATTTGGGCATTTCTTCAGCCCCTCTTCACTCGTGTTTCCAGTTTCTTACGTAAATCTGCACCCAAGTCAAAAATGCCTAATAAACTCAGTATAGTAGCTAGGAACGGAAAAATAAATAGAGAGACAACAAGCACAGGAGTAAGTATTTTCCAACCCTTGAGATGGAAGGCAAACAGGCAGAAACTTAAGCCCTGCAGCGTAAACAGGATGTCCAGGAGCACTTTTACGTTGGAAATGGCGCTGGCCCAAAACGTCTCCTCCAGCTTGTCTCCAAACAGCAGCAGACAAAGCAGGGCCACAAAGTAGTAGTACAGCAGGGACCGGGGAAAACTCCACTCGCGAAGCGGCTTCAGCGGGGGGACAGGTCGGCCTGTTCTGTTTCCGATCACGCGCGACAACCAGTGAACCAATCCGCTGTAGAAAAAGCTCGACACCACGAAAAAAGTAGGCAGCACAATTTTGGCCGCACTGATCTGTTTTTGGAACTCTTCCTCCGTCATAAAGGGAGGTTTCATTTTGGCTGCCTGTTGAAGGATGGCATCAAAGTCGATATGAAGCGCAAACAGCGAGACGGCAAGCAGAGCCATGTACGAAAGAAAGATGACCACGGCCCCGGCAATAACGGCTGACAGGGCCGTTCGACGGCTTTGGTACATGTAACCCATCACGGCGCCGAGCGCGGCCAGCACAAACGAAAAGCCGCCGCCCATTAATCCTGTCAGGATGGAGCCGAGAACGGTAAAGACAAGCACAATCCAAACCAGGTTTTTGACCGTTCGCCTCAAACCGAGCAGCACAAACGGAATGGGAATCAACAATACGGTAACCATACCTAACAGCGTATATGTACTAATGAAGAGCAGAACCAAGGCAATTCCCAACATCAAAGCATTTTCCGCCAATTGTCTCGTTTGCGTCGGCATGGACTGCTACTCCTCTCATTCGTATGTAGAAATATCCCACCCGACATGAGCTATCCTCAACCCACTTGGCGTTAGCGATCGCTAACGCCAAGTGGGTTCCCTTTCTGCGCCGGGCGGGGCACCGAACCCTTTCCTAGGGACTGTATTGAAATCCGTCATTATATATTCCTATCTACAAAAAAGAGGGCCACGTAATTGTGTCCCCCTTTTGCGTTTTTGTTTATTATTCAGCCGTGTAAGGCAACAGTGCTACTTGACGAGCGCGTTTGATCGCGATGGTCAGTGCGCGTTGATACTTCGCGGAAGTACCGGTTACGCGACGTGGCAGGATTTTACCACGCTCACTGATAAACTTTTTCAGCAGATCGGTGTCTTTATAGTCGATCTTTTTGATTTTGTTAACAGTGAAGTAGCATACTTTACGACGCTTATTTGGACGTCCTTTGCGTGCCATGAAAAGTCCCTCCTTTTTCAGGAATGTGAAAGTTTCTTACGGTTTAACCAACTTCATTAAAACGGCAAGTCATCATCCGAGATGTTGATTGGCTTGCCTGCATCTGCGAAGGGATCACCAAACGGATCAAAGTCATCCCGCTTGCCGGCCGGCTTCGTACCGCCGCCGCCAAAGCCCGGGTCGTAACCTGTGCCTTCTCCGGCTTTCCCGCCCAGGAACTGAACGTTCTCCGCTACGACTTCCGTTACGTACACTTTTTTACCTTCTTTATTGTCGTAAGAACGCGTTTGCAGGCGTCCCTCTACAGCTGCTTGTCTGCCTTTGCGCAAATAAGTTGCACACAGGTCGGCTAATTTCTGCCATGCAACGATATTAATAAAGTCGGCCTCGCGCTCGCCCGCCTGATTGGTGCGTGGGCGGTTGATCGCCAAGGTAAATGTCGCTACGGCCACGCCGTTCGGAGTATAGCGAAGCTCCGGATCTTTAGTCAGGTTGCCGATGAGAATGACTTTGTTCATCTAGGGTCCCCCTCTGCCCACCGACGACGATTACTTGTCTTCTCGTACGAACAAGAATCGAATGACGTCGTCGTTAATTTTCATGAGACGCTCTGCTTCCGCAACAGCATCCGCATTTGCTTTGAAGTTCATCAAAACGTAGAATCCTTCACGGAACTTGTTGATCTCATACGCAAGACGACGCTTACCCATCTCTTGAAGTTTCGTGATTTCGCCACCGAAGTTAGTGATAACCTCGCTGTAGCGAGCTACATTCGCTTTCACTTTCTCTTCTTCAAGGTCTGGACGTAATACGTACATTACTTCGTATTGACGCATACCTTTTCACCTCCTTATGGACTTAGCGGCCCTTATAGGGCAAGGAGCGAGTGCCAACTGAAACGCATAAAGACATGCACTCCATAAATACTCGCATTTTCGTATTATATCAAACGGTACTACACTAGGCAAGGTTGATTTCTAAACGTTGAACCGGAAATGCATGACATCTCCGTCCTGCACGACGTAATCCTTGCCTTCCAAGCGGTATTTTCCTTTTTCCCGCGCGGCATGAACCGAGCCCGCTTCCACCAGATCGTCGTAAGCCACCACTTCGGCACGGATAAAACCGCGTTCAAAGTCAGTGTGAATCACGCCCGCTGCTTGCGGTGCCTTGGTCCCTCTGCGGATCGTCCAGGCACGCACTTCCTGCACCCCTGCGGTAAAGTAGGTGATCAGACCAAGCAGTTCGTACGCAGCGCGGATCAGACGGTCCAAGCCGGATTCCTGCAAGCCGAGCTCCTCCAGGAACATCTGCTTGTCTTCCCCTTCCAGCTCGGCGATTTCCGCCTCTACCTTGGCGCTGATCACAACGACTTGCGCCCCTTCTTCAGCAGCATGCTTGCGTACCGCCTGCACGTGCGGGTTGTTGTCGGCGTCGAGGATACCGTCTTCCGCCACGTTGCAGACGTACAGCACAGGCTTGATGGTCAACAGGTGCAGATCGCGCACCAGCTTCCGCTCTTCTTCATCAAGGGCCACACTGCGCGCAGATTGTCCCTCTTCAAAGGCAGCCTTCAAACGCTCCAGCACGTCCAGCTCCAGCTTTGCTTCCTTGTCACCCGCTTTTACTTTTCGGCCAATGCGCTCGATTCGGCGTTCCACGGAGTCCAGGTCGGCAAAGATCAGTTCCAGGTTAATCGTCTCAATGTCGCTGAGCGGATCAACACGGCCTGCTACGTGCGTGATGTTCTCGTCTTCAAAGCAGCGTACCACGTGTGCGATCGCGTCCACTTCACGAATGTGCCCGAGAAACTGGTTGCCCAATCCTTCGCCTTTACTTGCCCCTTTGACCAAACCGGCGATGTCCACAAACTCAAACGCAGTCGGAACCACTTTGTTCGGCACCACGATCTCCGTCAGCTTCGTCAACCGCGGATCCGGAACTTCCACGATCCCCACGTTCGGGTCGATCGTACAGAACGGATAGTTGGCAGATTCCGCGCCGGCTTGTGTGATCGCATTGAACAAAGTGGACTTGCCCACGTTCGGCAGCCCGACAATTCCACAAGATGCACCCATCTATATACACTCCCTGCATGCCAATTTCACAACATCTTTTCTAGTATAAAGATTTGTCTGGGAGATTACAATTGCATCCTTGTGGAAGGCTGGTTGATACGGTTCGGCTATTCTGTGCGGGACTTCCTCTATGGAAACGGTAACACAGCCTTCAGGGACAAAAAAAACTCCCTTCGCATGGAAGGGAGTTGCCTCGTTCGTGGCATTACTTTTCGTTGACCAGCTTTTCCAGTTCGTTCAACGTCTCTTCGAAGATTTCCATGGCTTGTTCGATCGGCTTGGAAGTGGACATGTCCACTCCCGCCGCTTTCAGCACCTCAATTGGCGGCGCCGAGTTTCCTGCCTCCAGGAAGTTGGTGCGGATACGGTCTACAGCCGGTTTTCCTTCATCCAGCACCTGTTTGGCCAGCGCCTGGGAAGCAGCAAAGCTGGTTGAATACTGGTAGACGTAGTAGCGATAGTTAAAGAAGTGGGATACGCGCGCCCATTCCATGGCGATTTCTTCGTCCGACACCATGTCTTTTCCATAATATTTCTTGTTGAGATCGAGATAGATCTTCTTGATCGCTTCCGCGTTGAGAGACTCTCCTGCCTGCTCCTTCTCGTGGATCGCCTTTTCAAATTCGGCGAACTGGGTTTGGCGGAACAACGTGCTGCGGAAATTCTCCAGGTATTGATTGAGCAGGAACATCTTCTCCTGCTTGGTTTTCGCATTGGCGTACATGCTCTTGAACAGCAGCGTTTCGTTCATGGTAGAAGCGACTTCCGCCGTAAAGGTTGGATAGTTGGATGAGATGTACGGCTGTTTTTTGTTGGTGTAGTAGGACTGCATGGCGTGACCCATCTCATGCGCGATGGTAAAGACGTCATCCAGCGTTCCCTGGTAGTTCAGCAGGACGTACGGATGCGTGTCAAACGCGCCCCATTGGTAAGCGCCGGTGCGTTTGTCATCCGTGGAGTAGACGTCAACCCAGCCGTTCTGCATCCCTTCAGCCAGCACTTTCCCATACTCGTCACCCATTGCCTTTAGCCCGTCCACCACCATTTTCTTGCCATCCTCATACGGAATGTACTTGTCGTCGGACGGCACGATCGGCACGTAGATGTCATACATGTGCAGTTCTTTTACACCGAGCATTTTCTTCTTCAGAGCGATATAACGGTGCATCAACGGCAGGTGCTCGTTGACCGTATCAATCAGTTCGTTGTACACACTGGTTGGAATATTGTTTGGCGTGAGACTTGCCTCCAGCGCGGAATTGTACTTGCGCGCTCCCGCATAAAAGTTATCTGCCTTTACTTTCGCTCCCAGCGTTTGCGCGAAGCTGTCCTGAAAGCCCGTCAGTGCTTTGTAATAGACCTCAAACACTTCCTTGCGCACGCGTTGGTCCTTGCTTTCCAAAAGAGATACAAAGTTCGCCCGGGTCAGCTGCACTTCCTTGCCATTCTCATCTTTGATCTTGGGGAACTTTACGTCCTTGGAGAGCATACCGTAAATGTTGGCAGGCGAGTTACCCAAAGGCGACGATTTGGCCAGCAACTCCTCCATCTCTTTCGACAGGGAGTACGGCTTTGTACGGAGCATGTCTTCCAGGAACACCTTGTAGGGAGCAAGCTCTTTTGCCGCCAGGAAGCCCTTCATCTTGTCGTCGGGAATCGAAACGATTTCCGGCTGAACCCAGGCCGTTTTTTCCGATACGAGCGTGTACATTTTCTCCACTCGATCCGACAGCTTTTGCAGCTCGGAGTTGCCCGAGTTCACGTCGAGGGCCATATTGGCATACACGTAGGCTTTGTCGTTGATCCGCATCATGGCGGTGTAATCTTCCAACGCCTGCAGCAAAGATTGTACCGAATTGCCCAGTTTGCCCTGGTGTTTGGTAAATTCGTTGGCCAGCTTCTCTACTTTCTCTACGTCCTGTTCCCACTCTTTTGTGGTGGAGTAAATGTGTTCGAGCTTCCACTTGTACTCGGCGGGAATCTCTGCACGAGTTTTGTAGACAGGAGCATTTTCCGCTGCCGCCATGACTGCTTGTGTGCTGTATGGAATAAATGGTGCGGAGATCCCTGTCAAGGTGATCGTGAGAGCTGTCATCGTCGTGAGTACTCGTTTTTTCACTTTACAATCGCCCCTTCCCCAACTATTTTTAGTTTTGCTAAATACTGTAATTATATCCGCCTCTCCCAATTCCTTCTTATCAGTAAAAATATTTAAAATATTTATGAATCATCAACAACTTGTCCAGAGAAATCATTCTTTTGTTGATAACCTTGTGGATAACTTCCTTAGTTGCCCCCCGTCTTCTCCCGGTATCCTTCTTCAACGCGCCTTTTCCACAGCAAGTTGTCCACATTTTCTGTGGATACACTGTGAATAATTTAATTTGTCGATCATCAGGGCATCTGCCCATACCTCTTCCGCCGTTCCTTCATAGCATAGGTATTGAATACAGGGTAGGAGGTGTTAGCTAGTGGGTATCTTCAACGGCGATTTTGACGGTTTCGCGTTAGTTCTGGTGCTCTTCATCCTGCTCGTAATCGTTGGATGTGATTGTGACGACTAACCCCATCCAAACCCAATAGAGCTGACCGGAGGTAAAGCTGCAGCACTATTCAGCCTTGCCTACCACCATCAATAAGAAAACCCACCCGGCATTAGCTAACGCTTCGCCGGGCGGGGCACTTATCTGGATGCGAGCCACTGCAGGCTGCATCCTTTTTCCGTTTACCTGCCGCTGGTTGTAAAGCTTGCCATTTGCGGCTGGTTGTAGTTTCCTGACATGTCCTTTACCTGATTGGCTGAAAAAAACACGCGGTATGTGGTGTAGGCTTGCCATTTGCCTCTTGGTTTTACCGTCAATGTACGCTTGTTCTTGTTCCATGTGCTGTAGGTTGCAACCGATGCGCCTTTCTCATCGGTGATTTGCACGAGATTCTCCACCATTTTGCTGGAGAGAGGGCTGCCGTCCGGCAATACCACCTCTTCCGCAAACTGCAAGGTAATCTTCGTATCCAGGCTAACCTGTCTTGCCCCATGCGCCGGAGTAATGGTTGCTTGCGGCGCAATCAGATCGACGGGTTTTTGTGTGGTGAACGAGCTGGAGAACTGTTGGTTTTTGTTCCTCTGCTGATCGACCAGCTTTTTTTCCAGCAATGTAACGGTATATCGGGTGCCGCCTTCCAGATTGCCGTGCGGATCCAGTGTAATCGTATTGCGTAAAGCGTCCCACGCTGCGGAATAGGCGGTGCGTCTGTTCTTTTCATTCGTCAGCTTGATAAAATTTTCCACTGACTTGGCCGTAATCTCTTTCTGGTTGTGTAAACGCATCGGCTTGTTAAACGTCAGCGTGATGAGACTCCCCTGAGGAACGTCAACAAGCTGGTCAGCGGGAGAAAACGTCACTTGCAGCGGCGGCAGTTCCTGTTCTGTCCGCCACCGTACGGTATATGCCTCGTTTTGATTGCCCGCTGCATCGATGATCGTGCCGGCCGGAACCGTTATGACATACTCTGTACCGTACGCCAACGGATGAATCGGTTTCAACGTCAGTGTTTTTTTGGACGGACTCCAGCTCGTTTTGTATTCAACTCTCTGCCGGCTGTCCGCTTCCCTCCATTGAACCAGTGAGGCCGCGTTCTTGGAGGTTACAGTCTCGCCTGAAGCCAGCTTTACCGGCTCGCCAAATACAATTTGCAGAGGCGAGGTTACACGTACATCTCTTTCACCGTGAGCCGGTACCGCTTTCATGCCCGGTGGCTGCTCGTCCTTTGCAGAAGCATAGCCTCCTGTTCCCAGCAGCAGACAAAGTGACAATCCCCAAGCCATCCACTTGCTTGTCCATGTTTTTTTCACCAACATTCCCCTTTCTCTTATGCGCTTCTCATTGTGAGGCTTTCCTTGAGTGTCTACGCGCATTGTAGAAAAAGAAAAACGCGGTATTCAAATTTTTTTCTTCTATGCCTCCGGTTGAGCCTGAATCAATACCTTTTTCATTTTCCGCTCGAATTCCAGCCGGGGAATCATCACGCTATGGTCACAACCGGTACACTTGATTCGAATATCCATTCCCATCCGAATTACTTTCCACGCGTTGGTCCCGCATGGATGGGGCTTTTTCATCTGCACGACATCGCCCAAGCCAAATTGCTTTCGTTCCAACTCGATCTCCCCCCAGATGATGTTTACGCTTGCTGTTTGCCAACAGGCATCGTTACCATTTTCGGATACGGTATTTCTATGCCTCGTGAGTCAAATTCCGCTTTTATCATGGCGCGCAGTTTTCGGTTTACCCCATGATGGCTGTTCGGCTTGCATTCAGCCGTAACGCGAATGATCACCTCTGACGGGCCAAACGCTTGAACACCCAGCACTTGCGGAACTTGCACAATCTCAGGCATTTGTTCTTTTGCCTTTTGTGCGACTTCTTTCAGCACCTGTTCGACGCGATCCAGATCCTCTTCGTACGCCACCGACACATCCACGACAGCAATCGAGTTCTGCAGCGAGAAGTTTGTCACCTGACTGATGCTTCCATTCGGGAAGATATGCACTTCACCTGTCCAGCTGCGGATACGGGTGATGCGCAGTCCGATCTCCTGAACCGTCCCTGTCATGTTGTTGATCGTGACCACATCTCCAACGGCAAACTGATCTTCAAAAATAATGAAAAAACCGGTAATCACATCGCGGACAAGGCTCTGTGCCCCAAAACCGACAGCCAGTCCGAGCACGCCTGCACTAACCAGAACCGGCTGCAGATCGAATCCCAGCTGTTTTAAGACCAGCAAAATGGTCAGGAAGTAGATCGTGTAGCTTGTCACGTTGTTGACCAGAACCCGCAGCGTATCCACACGTCGCTGATCAATCTGCAGCTTTGCTCCTTCCCGATTTCTGAAAATGCGGTTTACCCCGGCATGCACGATGGTCACCACGATCTTGGCTCCCACGATAATGACCAGAATTTTTATCAGGGCCATCCCTAGATTGACCCATACTTCCGGATTGGTTACATAGTCGTATATTTTTGCATATAATGTCTCGATCAAGCTCAATTCCTTCACCGCTTATTCTCCTTTCTGTCTCCGTTTTCGTCTATCTCGCAGTAGGAATCGGAGAACATACGGAAATAGCCTCTGATGACGACCTGCTGTTCTTCAATGATCTCCCTGGCTTGTCTGTATTCCTGGATCGGGAATTCAATTGAAAGGGCACAGCCGGCCGTTATCTCCTTTGGTGTCGGCCTCGTATCGATATCGATGTCAGCGTATTCGAGCAGCATTTCCGCCCGCAAGGCCTGCTGTGTGGAATCAAACGCAATCAACACGGTATCGCCTTCCACTTTTATCCCTCCCTCCTCTCCCATTTTACCTGTTCCCCTGTAGGGATGCCAGTTTCGCTGACTTTTACGAAAAGCCTTAACCTTCATATTAGCAGGTATAAAAATAACGTGCCGGTACTATACTGTGAATACTTTACACGAGTCGCAAGTTAAAACGTCTGGAGGTCGCCATGAACAAGGTTGACAGTCGTATGGACTTTTCCTTTCCTCTTTTTAAAGTCGAATATCGAAATGAAAACGCTGTCGAGCAATTGGCCCAGCACCTTGCTCACCGTTTTCGCTTGTCGCCATACGATCACGAACTCGTCATCCTCTGCATCGGCACGGACCGATCGACCGGCGACGCTCTCGGCCCGCTTGTGGGAACCAAGCTGAAACCGCAGGCTCCACAGCTGCTTCATGTGTACGGAACGCTGGAAGAACCCGTACACGCCATCAATCTCGGCGAAAAAATCCAGTATATCCAAGGGACTCACCAAAACGCAACCATCGTTGCCATTGATGCCTGTCTCGGGCAATTCAGCAATGTGGGCAACATCAATGTGGCAGATGGCCCTCTGAAACCTGGAGCCGGAGTGAAAAAGGATCTTCCCTCCGTCGGGACCTTCCACATCACCGGAATTGTCAATGTCGGAGGTTTCATGGAGTATTTCGTCCTTCAGAATACCCGGCTGTATATCGTCATGCGCATGGCGGATATCATAGCCGCCGCCCTGTTCAAAGCCGCGCTGCTCACCTCCAGCGATCAGAACAAGTACGGTTCCCGGATGTAACATTAAGAAAACCCAGCCGACTTTAGCTAGTTTCCCCTGAAAAATTCCTGGGGTAAGTCAAAAACAAAAGGAATTCAGCTCTCTAAATGGAAGTAGTGTTGTCGAGGCAATACATCCAAAAAGAGGGACTGAATTCCTTTCTTCTTAAAGAAATTCAACAGTGCTCCTCGAAAATCCTATTTGAGGTGAGCGATTATGTTAAAACTTCGTAACGAGCAAATCACATTGTGGGATACCCTTCTCCCTGAACCAATCC
>NZ_JBIYSM020000013.1:0-88482 GCF_044759095.2 Brevibacillus soli | reverse complement strand
GTTCGGGGCCCCGCCCGGCGAAAAAAGGGACCCCACTCGGCTCAGCGATAGCTACCGCCGAGTGGGGTGAGAATAGCGAATGCCGGGTGGGTTTTCTTATGATCGTTATTTCGAGGAGGACAAAGCCGCCTCAAACGCATCCAATATTTCAAGAAAGTGTGATGCTTCTCTGAAAACATGATCAGCAAGCAGCGGCGGGATAATGCTTTTGATTCTGCATGCCTCAATCAGATCATGAGCTGTCTTCTTGAAGTCACGCAATTGACGAACGGAAACACGATTTTGATCGACAAATTGATGAAGGAGAGGGGGAGTTTGGGATTGCGGTCGCATTGAATCAAGGTCAATCGCTTGAAAAAGGAGTTGATCAAAGTCATGGCTAAACTCACGAGCCTGTTCTACAAGTTTTCTTTCTGAAGGATCCAGTAAGTGGTTAATAAATTTGGCGTGGTCTGCCATGATTTTAAGAAAGAATACATTTTCATTGATGATGGCATCTGGTAAGGGATCAAGGTTTCCCGTATTCAATTGCTCTAATCGCTTCATGAAATAGGCAGCTTCCCTGCTGACATGATCGACCAGCAAGGGAAAATTGTTTCCGCCAATCTTGCAACGAATAATGAATCCAAGTACTTTTCGCTTAAAATTCCAAATGTGACGAACCGCATTGTGGACAATACTGTTAAAGTCAAAGATTTTTTGAGGGTCTGTATCTGGTGAAAATGAAAGTGCCTGATTTTCTATTTCTTCAAAAATGGTGTAAAACCGATTGGCTTCATCAATTAGTTTTGTATCGTCACAATGAAACCCTAATCGAAGGAAAAGAGAATGTTCTTTCATAATTCTGGACCAAAATTGGACTTCTTCTAATGACCTGACAACAAATGCATCTGACATACGGCGCCTCCCCTATGCGTTTTTGTGCGAGCACAATGTATTTCTATGTAGATGCCCACTTAATGGAATCGGCTTCAGCCTAAATCTGCATAGGGGATATAAGCCCAATTCTCAAAGGCAAGTCCGAGGTTCTGGAAAATAAAACACCCTTGCGCAAGGCAAGGGTGAGCTTGTCGGGAAGATCAATGGTACGGAAACTGGCTGGAGTAACCGCTGTACTGCTGATACGCCTGCTGCAGCTTTTGCTGTTCTTCCGCCTCCAGTTTGTACCACCCTTTTTGAAACATCAGATTATACATTTGTCGGGCGCTCTGGTGGGTTTCTGTCAGGATCTGCAGCATGTCGGTGTAAAGCTGCTCGTGGCTCGCTTCCCGGACGGCGACATTCAAGCTGTCGGTCAGGTACTTGCACGTAGCCAGACCGTCATTGAGAAAGTCCCGGTCGTTCATCTCCGGTCCTTTTACTTGTGAAAGCTGGCCGGTTTGCGGATTGGCAATCTGGTTTTGATTTGGCATTACCTTCGCCCTCCCTTCACTGCGCTTGCTGCGGCTGCTGTGGAATCTTGGCCATCGCAGCGTTGTTGTCCACCTGCAGATGGGTAAGCAGGGTTTGATAGTGACGCTGATGCATCTGGCCCGCTTGTTCCAGCGCCTGCTTTACCTGCGGATCGGTCGCCTGCTGGGCAAAGAAGTGAAACTTCTTGAATGACAGCAGCTCCCAGGAGAGCGCATCCTTCAGGTAGCTGCAGTCTTTCGTGGTGATAACACGCGGTGGAACCGGAATAGGCACTTGCATCTGCTGAGCACCAGGGGTCATGGTGGCTGGCATCGGGTTGCTCCTTTCTACAGTGGGTTCATCTAATAGAATGGACAACCCGTTGCCGATTATGCCTGTCAGGGTGACTGCAACTTTAGGGAAACGACCTGCACATCGATGCTGGCCGGAGCGATATTGAGACAGTAGCTGGTCTCGTTGTAAAGAGCCTGCTGGATGCTGCGGACGAGCGGCAAAATGGCAGTGCCGAATGGGAGCTGCAGGGACAGGGATACGTGTAAGCGAGGCAGGTCGTGAAAGGTGTACGCCGTTTTGTGAATCTGTGTCACGGCCTCGTAGCGTGCGCATGTTGCCTGCACGATTTTTCGCAGGACCTGCGGGTGAATCTGAATCCGCCCTCCGGAGAACGGGGGATGGACCACCGTTGTTTCCCCGATCACTTCCTTTTTGGAGGAAAAAATTTGCTGGGCGGAGGAGATGATTTTTTGGAAAAAGTCTTTTTCCACCTCCACCCGCGGAATGGGAATGACGTGTTTGCCCTGCGTTTCCCGGATGTATTTGGCCGCCTCGATTTCCTGCAGCGGTTTGATTGTTTCGATGGGGATGTACTCTGGATTGGTCGGGAGGTGAAGAGCCGCAACGATCCGCTGAATCATCCGCTTGGACGTCCCGAGGATCAGCAGCCGTTCCACGTTTAGCTGTTGGAGAGCCTGGCGCACTTCCTCGGCGTGGTCGCGGTAGTAAAAAATAGCCCGCTTCACGGCTTGGATTTTGGTCTTTTCGTACTTGGCTGAGGTGCCGGCCCATTTGCGTCCTTGATACACCAAAATGCCGTCGTCGATAATCGCGTCAATTCCAAGACGGTGAGCCAGTTCCAGGGCGCTAGTGCTTTTTCCTGTGCCGCTGGTTCCGTAGAGTGCATAAATGTGCATGTTGCAGGCCTCCCGTCTTGTCTCTTTTCCTTAGTATACCATCAGAAAAAGGGGAGCAAAAAGGAATCAGCGGAACTGCGCTCCCAGTTCCTTGGCACGTTCCGCTGCGCGCAGCACGGCAGAAGTAATTGCCTGTTGAAAGCGGAAGGATTCCAGCACTTCCAGTCCGGCCTGAGTGGTTCCGCCCGGACTGGTTACCTTTTGGCGGAGCAGGGATGGCTCCTCGCTGGAGTGAATCAGCATCTGAGCCGCTCCCAACAAGGTTTGCACGGTGAGCTGACGCGCCATTTCACGGGAAAGTCCCGCTGTCGCCCCTGCGCCTTCCATCGCTTCGACCAGATAGTAAATGTAGGCAGGGCCGCTGCCGGAGAGACCGGTCACGATATCCAGCTCTGCTTCGGCGACGGTGTAAACGGAGCCGATCGACTCAAACAGGAGTGTAGCCAGTTGAAGGTGGTCGTCCGCAGCAAACCTATTGGCGGCGATCCCTGTGGCGGACAGTCCGACGGCCGAGGAAGTGTTCGGCATGGTGCGAATGATGGGACAGTCTGCATCCAGCCATTCGGCGATCAAATCGGTGGACACACCGGCGATCACAGAGATAACGAGCTGCTCTGGCCGAAGCAGACCGCGGACGCTGCGGCAGGCATCAGCGGCATCCTTCGGCTTCATGGCCAAAATCAGAATGTCGGCGTCACGGATGACATCCGCTTTTTCCGGGCAGGTCGTCACCCCAAAGGTTTCCGTCAGCAGCTGAAGGCGTTCGCGGTTGCTTCGATTGGTGATGAGGATGTTTTCGGCCGGCAGAAGCTGCTTTTTCAAAATGCCGCTAAGCATCGCTTCCACGATGGAACCTGCCCCGAGAAAGCCGAGGCGTTGGGACTTAAGAACATCGTACGGTGTCTTTTCTTTCATGATGCATTGCCTCCTTTTTATCGGATTTGACCGGTTCCGTGAACCATGTATTTGAACGAAGTGAGGGCTTCCAGACCCATCGGCCCTCTCGCATGAAGTTTTTGCGTGCTGATGCCGATCTCGGCGCCGAACCCGAACTCTCCGCCGTCGGTAAAGCGCGTGGACGCGTTGTGGTAGACCGCCGCAGCGTCGACGTTCGCGAGAAAACGTCCGGCTCTCTCTCTGTCTTCCGTGACGATCGCTTCGGAATGGCCCGAGCCGTGAATGGCGATGTGATCAAGTGCTTCCGTCATTCCCTTCAGCGTTCGGACGGCCAGCACCAGATCCAGGTATTCCGTATCCCAGTCGGTTTCCGCGGCAGGGAAGAGGCGATCGGCCAATTCCGGGTGCAGTCGCCGTGTTTGTTCACATGCCCTCAGCTCTACCCCTGACGAAGCAAGACGAGCAAGCAGGGCGCTTCTGTACTCATGCGGCCAGTCCTCGTGCAGCAGGATGGTTTCCGCCGCATTGCAGACGGCCGGCCTGCTGGTTTTCGCGTTGACCACGATCGATTCCGCCATGGTGTAGTCGGCACTTTTGTCAATAAAGATGTGGCAGTTGCCGACACCGGTTTCCAGGACGGGAACACTTGCTGTACGGACGACCCGGTTAATCAGCTCGGCGCCACCGCGCGGGATGATCACGTCCACATATCCGTTGCACGTGCAAAGCGCATCGACCGATTCGTGCTCTGCAAACGGCAGGTACTGCACTGCATCGGCCGGCAGCTGCAAGTCCTCAAGCGCCCGGCGAATGCTTTCTGTCAAGGCAAGGTTGCTGTGAAGTGCCGTGCGGCTGCCGCGAAGGACTATGGCGTTTCCTGTCTTAAGCGCGATCGCAGCGGAATCGACCGTTACGTTGGGGCGTGCTTCGTATACCATGCCGATGACCCCGAGGGGTACGCGAACCTGCTCGATTTGCAATCCGTTTGGCCGCGTCCAGCTGCTGACGACGGTTCCGACCGGATCTTCCAGCGCAGCCAGCTCTTCCAACCCGGCAACCAACCCGGCCAACCGCTCTTCATTCAGGCTGAGGCGGTCAAGGTAACTGTCAGGGTGGCCCGCTTGGCGGGCATTGCTTACATCCTGTTGGTTGGCGGTTAGAATTGCCGTTTGATCAGCCAAAATATGGCGTCCGATGGCGATCAGCGCCCGGTCTTTCTCTTTCCGGGGCAGCTGCGCCCAATGGCGGGATGCCTGTTTGGCCAGTTTTACCCGCTCCAGAACGCGCTCGCGAATGGTTTTTCCAGTATCGTTCATCTCTCTACCAACTCCCATCACTTGTTAAAGGGGACCCGCTCGGCTCAGCGCAAGCCATGGCCGAGCGGATTTTTTCTATCGCAGGCCGCGGTCCAATGATCGCGGTGGATGACGATGCCGTTGCGTCTGCTCTGACCGGCAGCACCGAGCAGGAACTGCAGCTCGGCGGCGTCCATATTGCAAATCCCCCGCCCAATCAAATGATTGTGGTGAAAGACCTCGACGACGTCCCCTTTTGAAAACGAACCAGACACCTCTGTTACTCCCGCCAACAGCAGGCTTCGCTGATGCTCCAACACGGCCTCGGCTGCTCCGCTGTCGACCATGATATGGCCGCGTGTAGGGGAGTGAAGGGCAATCCACTGCTTTCGCTTGGGCAGTCCCGGCCGTACAGCCCGTTCCCCGGTGAATCCGACATAGGTTCCGTTGCCTGCGCCGTCGACGATGGACAAGAGATCCCGCTCGTCCGCGATGCTGCCGATGAAACTGGGAATGCCCAGATCCAGCGCTGTACCGGCCGCAACCAGTTTGGAACGCATGCCGCCTGTACCCAGCCGCGATGCCCCCCCCGCCAGGGATTCAATCTCTTCCGTAACCGAATGCAGGTAGGGGATGCGGCGCGCGTCCGGATGCTTGCGCGGATCCTTGTCGTACAGCCCGTTGGTGTCGGTCAGGATGACATACAAGTCGGCGTGTATCAAGCCGGCGACCAGGGCGCCCAGCATGTCGTTGTCGCCAAACGTAAGCTCGGCCACAGAGACGGTGTCATTTTCGTTGATGACGGGTACGATTTTCTTGCCAAGCAGCAGGGTAAGAGTTTGAAAGGCGTGGTGGTATCGTTCGCGATCGGAAAAATCACCCCGTGTGAGCAGTACCTGGGCAATCGTGCAGGAATAGCGGGCAAACAGTTCGGAGTAGGTCTGCATCAGCAGGCTTTGCCCGATCGCGGCCGCTGCCTGTTTGGCGACAAGCGTACGAGGCCGCTGTTGATACCCCAACATTTTGTAGCCGCTGGCCACGGCGCCGGATGAGACGAGTGCCACTTCATGTCCGGCAGTCCTGAGCAGATGGATCGCTGCGACCAGTCGGGACATTTTTTCCAGATCGCAGCCGCCCTGCGGCGAGGCGAGCGAGCTGCTGCCAACCTTGACAACCAGGCGCATTTTTCCCTTCTTCATGGTTCATCTCCCCTGAAAATAAATAAACCCTTTCGTCCAGATATAAGGACGAAAGGGTCATCATTGATTACCTCCGCGGTACCACCTTACTTGACGGTACAAGGCAGTTTAAAAGGTCCGGGAAACATAGCTCTGTTTTTCCTCCCTTTTAAACGTTTGCGTACCGCCCAGCTCTCTTTCTTTGATAACAGGTGAAAGAAACCTGTTCAGGTCATCCCTGACAGCTCCGGGGTGGGTTCAAACCGATTCAAGGGCGAAACCTCTCAGCCGCTGAGTTTCGCTCTCTGGACCTGAACGACGGTTTTACTGGTCCCCTTCATTGCCAATCACGATTCCGTTTTTATTTTAAGTAATTATGCTTTGGGGCGTATAAAAATGTCAAGCGGTTATTGAAACATTTCGCTGACAGGGTCCTTCTGGTTGGAAGGGGGTTGTCTGATGCCAAAATTATGTCTATCATGAAGGAAGTAAACGATTGAGGTGGATACCTATGTTTGGTTTTGGAAAAAAGGCAAAAAAGCTTGATGCAACCGATATTCTCATCATCAAAACGGAAGAGGCGAAAAACCGTTCCTTTTATCAGGTGGCGTTTCCCAGCCTGTTCGCCAACGACGTGATCAGCATGCTGCAAAAACTGGAGAAGTCTCCGTTCAACAAACCGGAATATCTGGGAGAGATCGGCGGTTTCCGCATTCTTACGCACATGGAGGGGCTCACCGGCTTTGACGTGCTGGACGAAGCGGACATGGAAGCACATCCGGCGCAGATTCAGGACTTCGCGAATATTTTGCTTCGTCGTCTGGAAGCCTTGGAGGAAAGCGGCAAATTCGAAGACTCCGAAGATCTCGCGTTTATCATGGGCGAACTGACCATGCTTCGTGACGGAAGCTTTGTACCGCAAACCTAGGCGGGCGGAACAGGTTTACGAAAGCAATGAAAGTTTTCAGGGGAGAGGATGGCTTGGTTTCTGTTGGACCAGCGTCCGCTCCTTTTTCTTTTCCGCAACTTTTTTCCGTGGCGGTCCGTATTATCAATATGATGGAAAAACAGGAGGTACACCATGATCGTACTGACTCAAGTGACAAAGAGCTACAATGGGTCAATCAAGGCGGTAGACAATGTAAACCTGACAGTCGAGCGCGGAGAAATATTTGGTTTTCTCGGGCCCAACGGAGCCGGAAAAACGACCACGATCAAAATGATTACCGGAATTACCAAGGCGGATCACGGAACGATCACCATCAACGGAAAAGACATTGCCAAGGAACCGCTCGAAGCGAAAAGGCAGTTCGGATACGTTCCCGACAGTCCGGATTTGTTTCTGCGGCTGAAAGGATTGGAGTATGTGAACTTTATGGCGGATATGTACGATGTGCCCGGGAATGTACGAAAAGAGCGCATCCAGAAGCTCGCAGCCAGATTTGACATGACCGACGTGCTCGCTGATCCGATTCTCTCCTATTCCCACGGGATGAGACAAAAGATCATCATCATGGGGGTGCTTGTGCACCAGCCGGAAGTCTGGATTCTGGACGAACCGCTGACCGGTCTTGATCCGAAATCGGCCTTTACCCTGAAGGAAATGATGCGGGAACACGCTGACAGCGGCAGAACCGTCTTCTTTTCCACACACGTGCTGGAGGTGGCCGAAAAGCTGTGCGACCGCGTGGCGATTATCAACAAGGGAGTAGTCTTGTTCTGCGGCACATTTGCAGAAATGCAGGAGCACTTCCAATCGACCGAATCGCTCGAACGCATCTTCCTGGAGCTGACGAACCATGGGTAAGATGTGGACGCTAACGAGAGTGCTGCTCAAAAACGGGGGAAGCCTGTGGGAGACTTCAGCCGGGAAAAAAAGAGGGATTTTGAAAAAGGTCCTGCTGACAATCGCTCTGCTCATGGCGATTTTGCCGCTGATGTCCTTTCTTGGCATGATCGTATCGGCCATGTATGACGGGCTTGCGCCGATCAACCAGGAAGGAGCCGTCCTCGGCCTTGGCCTGACAATGGTCAGCCTGATCCTGTTCCTGTTCGGCATCTTCTATGCCATCAACGTATTCTATTATTCGCAGGATGTGGAGAACCTGCTGCCGCTGCCGCTTAAGCCGTGGCAAATCGTTTCGGCCAAATTTTTGGTCGTGCTGCTCTACGAGTATCTGACGCAAGCGGTAATGCTGTTCCCCGTGCTGATCACGTTCGGCCTTAAGAGCGGGGCGGGTCTGTTGTATTACGTCTACTCCGCGGTACTGTTTCTGGCGCTTCCGTTCATTCCGCTCGTGCTTGCTGCCCTGGTCGCCATGCTGTTCATGAGGGTGACCAATGTGGGGAAGAACAAGGATCGTTCCCGCCTGGTTGGCGGTATCGCTCTCATTCTGCTTACCCTCGGCATCAATTTCGGGTTTCAGCGGTTCGGAAAGGAAGGGATGAAGCCCGAGGAACTGCAGCAATTGCTGCTTGCCGGTGACAACTCGATCCTGCATCTCGTAACCCAGTTGTTTCCCACCAGCAATATCGGCGCCCTCACACTGATCCATCATGCCGGGGTGGCAGGGCTTGGGTATTTGTTGACGTTTTTGCTTCTGTCGGCGGTATGTTTTGTTTTGTTCGCAATACTGGCTGAGCGGCTGTATTTCAAAGGGGTAATGGGTATTTCCGAATCGACGGGGAAGCGGAAGCGCGTCAGCGGGGAGCAATGGCACAAGTTGACCGTCCGGCACTCGGTGCTTGCTTCGTATACGGCAAAAGAAATGAGGCTGTTGCTTCGTACACCCGCCTACTTCCTGAACTGCGTCTTTCCCAACTTTCTGTGGCCGGGTTTCATGCTCCTGGCCTTGGCCAGCCGTCCGGACAGCTTTTCCGTATTGGCCGAAATGGGTACATGGCTGCAGGATAAAGCGGCAGCAGGAAGCGGATTGGCCATCGCCTCTGCCTTCTACATGTTTACGGCGGCGGCGAACAGTATGTCTGCCACGTCCATTTCACGGGAGGGGCGGGGCTTCTTCGTCAACAAGTATCTGCCGGTACCGATTGAGAAGATCCTGGTGGCAAAAGTGCTTCCGGGGACGATCTTCAGCGTTGTCGCCATGATCGTGTTGGCTGCGTCTGCCGCTCTGTTTATGAAATTGCCCCCGCTTTTCATCACGCTGTCCGTACTGCTCGGATTGCCGGGGATCTTGTTCATCAATCTGCTTGGAATCATGATCGACCTGCACATGCCGAAGCTCAACTGGGATACGGAACAAAAAGCAGTGAAGCAAAATCTCAATGGACTGGTTGCCATAGGGATCGGGTTGGTGGTATCGGGCTTTTCCGTATGGATCGTCATGCAGTCAGGCGCCACGCTGTATCCCGTCTTTTTCGGGCTGTTTGGCTTGTTTGCCGTTGTCGATCTCTTCGTCTATCGAATCCTCGTGAAAAAGGGGCCGGAGTGGTTTGAGAAAATCGAAGCCTGAGCATTGCAACCGCTTCCGGTTTCGATTACAATAAAAATGAACGATCATTCATTTTTGTGCTGAACGCTTGTCTAGCCAACATCTCACCAGGATCTTTTTCAAAAGGTTCGTGGGATGATTTTTTTCAGCCCAGATATGAATGAGCATTCATTCAAGAGAGAAATAGACATATTGTACAAAGGAATACGTATGAAAAAGTAGAAGTGTTTGAAGAATCAGTCGTTTAAGGAGGGTACTTGATGGAACGCAAAATTCGCAAAGCGGCTGTCCTCGGTTCCGGCGTGATGGGAGCGGGGATTGCAGCACATCTGGCAAACGTGGGCATCCCCACCTATCTGCTCGACATCGTGCCGCGTGAATTGACGGAGGAAGAGAGCAAAAAAGGGCTGACGCTGGAACACCCGGCTGTCCGCAATCGCATCGCGCAGGCGGGCAAGGATCGTCTCCTGAAAGAGAAACCGGCGCCGCTGTACGACAAGGCAAACATCGACCTGATCACTGTCGGCAACATGGAAGACCATATGTCCTGGCTGGGCGATGTTGACTGGATCATCGAGGTCGTCGTGGAAAACCTCGGGGTGAAGAAAAAAGTGTTCGAAGCGGTGGAAGCCCATCGCAAGCCCGGAACCATCGTTTCTTCCAATACGTCTGGCGTATCCATCAACGAGATGAGCGAAGGGCGTTCCGAGGAGTTCCGCAAGCATTTCCTCGGCACCCACTTTTTCAATCCTCCGCGTTATCTGAAACTTCTTGAGATTATTCCGGGCCGCGATACGGATCCGGCGATTGTGGAATACATGATGAACTTCGGGGAGTTCGTGCTCGGCAAAGGCACCGTGCTCTGCAAGGACACGCCGAATTTCATCGCCAACCGGATCGGTACCTACGGTCTGCAGGTATCGATTCAGGAAATGGTTCGCCTCGGATTGGGTGTCGATGAAGTGGATGCGTTGACCGGTCCAGTTATCGGCCGTCCAAAAAGCGCAACGTTCCGCACGCTGGATGTGGTTGGCCTCGATACCTACGTGCACGTAGCTGACAACGTAAAAAACAAAAGCACGGACGAAGCGGAAAAGGCGGTCTTTGAAATACCGGACTTTGTCTTGAAAATGGTGGAAAAGCGCTGGATCGGACAGAAGGCGGGCCAAGGCTTCTTCAAACAGGAGAAGACCGCAGCGGGCAAGGAAATTCTCGCCCTCGACTACAACACGCTGGAGTACCGTCCGCGCAACAAGGCAAAATTTGCTTCCCTGGAGGCGGCGAAGACGGCCAAAACGCTGCCGGATAAGCTGAAAGCACTGGTGTACGGCAAGGACAAGGGAAGCGAGTTCCTCTGGAGCGTCTTCAAAAAAGTGCTGCTGTACTCCGCTGAAAAAGCATACGAGATTGCCGACGATATCGTTGCGGTCGATAACGCGATGAAGTGGGGCTTCGGCTGGGAAATGGGTCCGTTTGAAACATGGGATGCCATCGGCGTAGAGAAGTCCGTGGCCCGCATGAAAGAAGAGGGAGAGACGATCCCGGCGCTGGTGGAAGAACTGCTGGCAAGCGGCAAAACCTCCTTCTATCAAAAGAGCGAGGGGCGTGTCGCAGCATTTGCGATCGGCGGCGCGTACAAAGGCATCGAGGAGAAAAAGGAAAAGATCAACCTGGCTGCACTCAAGGAGCAGGGCAAGCTGATCAAGAAAAACTCCGGCGCTTCGCTGATCGATCTGGGCGATGGAGTGGCTTGCCTGGAGTTTACCTCCCCGCACAATGCGCTCGGCATGGATGTCCTGCAAATGGCCAGCTTTGCAGCAGAAGAAGTGCAGCGCAACTTCCTCGGTCTGGTTATCGGCAACCAGGGTAAAAACTTCTGTGTCGGCATGAACCTCGCGATGGCCCTGATGGAGGCACAGGATGAAAACTGGTTCGAGCTTGAGATGCTGGTGAAAAACTTCCACAAAGCGGGCAACGCGCTCCGCTACATGCACCGTCCGGTAGTAGCTGCTCCGTTCGGCATGACGCTTGGCGGCGGCGTGGAAGTATGCTATCTGGCTGACCGCGTACAGGCGTCGGCAGAGACCTATCTCGGTTTGGTTGAAGTAGGCGTCGGCTTGCTGCCTGGAGGGGGCGGCACCAAGGAGATGCTGTTCCGCGCGATGGAAAATGTACCGGAAGGCGGTTCCGTACCGGTTGATCCATTCCCGTTCGTGGCTCGGGCATTTGAGACGATCGCAACGGCGAAAGTGTCCACCAGCGGAAAAGAGGCGATCAACCTCGGCTACCTGCGTCCGACCGACCGCATCAGCATCAATCCTGACCACCTTCTGTACGACGCGAAGCAACTCGTGCTGACCATGGACAAAGAAGGGTACACTCCGCCGAAGCCGCGCAAGATTCGCGTCATCGGTGAAACCGGGTACGCCAATCTGCGGCAAAACGTTTACGCCATGAAGAAAAGCGGCTACATTTCCGAGCATGACGAGCTGATCGCCAGCAAGATCGCCTACGTCATGTCCGGCGGCAGTGTTCCGGCCGGTACGGAGGTTACGGAGCAGTACATTCTCGAGCTGGAGCGTCAAGCGTTCCTCGAACTGATCAAGACGCCAAAGACGCAGCAGCGCATGCAGCACATGCTGACCAAAAACAAGCCTTTGCGCAACTAGTAGGGGGAGGGAATCCAATGAGAGAAGCAGTTATCGTCGCAGGTGCCCGCACCGCTGTAGGGAAGTCGAAGCGCGGCAGTCTGAAGGACGTTCATCCCGTAGATATGGGAGCTATGGTCGTAAGCGATCTGCTGCGCCGCGTTCCTCAGCTGAATCCGGCCGATATTGAAGATATCATTATCGGCAACGCTGTTCCGGAGGCGGAGCAGGGCATGAACTTTGCCCGCCTGATCGGCCTTCGCGCCGGATTGCCTACCAATGTGTCCGGCATTACCGTCAACCGTTTTTGCTCGTCCGGTCTGCAGACCATCGCCTACGCTGCTCAGCAAATCATGGTGGGCGGCGCAGATGTAGTCGTTGCCGGCGGGGTGGAGAGCATGAGCCTGGTGCCGATGCTCGGGCACAAGGTCGCACTCAACCCGACGCTGGTGGAAACCATGCCGGAAGCGTACATGAGCATGGGACACACGGCTGAAGAGGTCGCGAAACGCTACAACGTCACCCGCCAGGATCAGGACGCGTTTGCCGTGCAAAGCCATCGCCGAGCGGCGGCAGCGATCGCGGCAGGCAAGTTCAAGGACGAAATTGTGCCAATCACGGTCAAGCAGCACCAAATCGACGAGAACGGCAAGGTGCACGTAAAGGAGTTCGTCTTCGACACAGACGAGGGTGTTCGTCCTGACACCAGCATGGAAGCGCTGGCGAAACTGAAGCCGGCATTTCACGTGCAAGGCTCGGTAACAGCGGGCAACTCCTCGCAAACCAGCGACGGCGCAGCGGCTGTTCTGGTGATGTCGGCAGAGAAAGCGGCCGAGATCGGGGCTCAGCCGATTGCGAAGTTCCTTTCCTTCACCGTCGGCGGCGTCGATCCGGACGTCATGGGGATCGGCCCGGTCGTCGCCATCCCGAAAGCGCTGAAAATGGCCGGTCTGACCGTCGACGATGTCGATCTGTTTGAGCTGAATGAAGCGTTTGCCTCCCAGTCTCTTGCGGTCATCCGCGAACTGGGCCTCGATCAGGAGAAGGTTAACGTCAACGGCGGTGCTATCGCTCTGGGTCACCCGCTCGGCTGCACCGGCGCCAAGCTGACCGTCTCCCTCCTCAACGAGCTGAAGCGCCGCGGCGGCAAGTACGGCGTCGTGACGATGTGTATCGGCGGAGGAATGGGGGCCGCCGGCGTATTTGAAATGCTGTAAATTAGGTGGTTTGAAAAGTCCGGGAACCATTTTTCATAAAAGGAGAGGGATACAAATGGCAGAAACCAAAGATTTGATCCGCGGCGGCAGCTTCCTGATTGATGCCGGTTCCGCTGACGACATGTTTACGCTGGAAGAACTCACAGACGAACAAAAGATGATGGCGGATACCACGGAAGACTTTATCCGCAACGAGGTGCGCCCGCACATGGAAGAGCTGGAGCACCAAAACTTCGACCTGTCTGTTAAGCTGCTGAAAAAAGCAGGGGAATTGGGCCTGCTGGCAGCAGATGTGCCGGAAAAGTACGAGGGCTTAAGTCTTGACAAGATCAGTGCCGCTCTTCTGGGAGAAAAGTTTGCCCTGGCTCGCGGATTTGCGATTACGTTTGGGGCGCACGTGGGGATCGGTTCCTTGCCGATCGTCTATTTCGGAAACGAGGATCAAAAGACCCGATACTTGCCCGATCTCGCTTCCGGCAAACGCATCGCGGCGTACTGCTTGACCGAGCCGGGTTCCGGTTCCGATGCGCTGGGTGCCAAGACAACGGCCAAACTGTCTGAAGACGGCAAGTACTACATCCTGAACGGCACCAAGCAATTCATTACCAATGCGGGATTTGCCGACGTCTTTATCGTCTACGCGAAAGTGGACGGCGAGCATTTTTCCACGTTTATCGTCGAGCGCGATTTCCCAGGCGTGTCCGTCGGTGCGGAAGAGAAGAAAATGGGGATCAAGTGCTCTTCTACACGTCCGCTCATCCTGGAAGATGCGCGCGTACCGGTGGAAAACCTGCTTGGCGAAGTGGGCAAAGGCCATGTCATTGCCTTTAACATCCTCAACGTGGGTCGCTATAAACTGGCGGTCGGAACGGTTGGTTCCGCGAAGCACGCGCTGCACCTGGCTACTGCCTATGCCAAAGAACGCAAGCAGTTCAAGACGCCGCTTGCGACCTTCAACATCATCAAAAACAAATTGGCCAACATGGCAGCGAAAATCTACGCAGCGGAAACCTCGGTGTACCGCACGGTCGGATTGTTCGATGCGGCACTCTCCGCGCTCGGAGAAAAAGCGGAGGACGGTCGCGAAGTGGCGAAGGCGATCGCCGAGTACGCGATTGAGTGCTCCATCAACAAGGTGCACGCTTCCGAAGTGCTGGACTACTGCGTGGATGAGGGCGTTCAAATCCACGGCGGGTACGGGTTCATCCAGGAATATGAAATCGAGGGCATGTACCGCGATTCCCGCATCAACCGCATCTTCGAAGGAACAAACGAAATCAACCGCCTGCTGATCCCGGATACCCTGGTGAAAAAGGCGATGAAGGGCGAACTGCCTTTGATGCAAGCCGCCATGGGCCTGCAGGAAGAGCTGATGAGCTACTACCCGGCTGAAATTGAGGACGAACCGCTTGCAGTCGAGAAACACCTGATCGAGATGACCCGCAAGATCATCCTGATGGTTGCCGGTTCTGCACTGATGAAGTACCAGCAAGGTCTTGTAAAAGAGCAGGAGCTGCTGGCGATCGCAGCCGACATGCTGATTGAGCTGTACGCGATGGACAGCGTCGTGAAGCGTACGGAGAAGGCCATCGCGAAGAACGGTCTGGAGAAGGAACAGCAAAAGCTGGATCTCACTGCCGTTTACGTGCACGAAGCGTTCGACAAGGTGGAGGCATGGGCGAAAGAGGCGCTTGCTGCGATGGAAGAGGGCGACGACCTGCGCCTGCGTCTCTCCATCCTGAAAAAGCTGACACGCCGCAACCCGATCAACACAATCCACATCAAGCGCGCCATCGCGGACCGCGTCATCGAAGCAGACGGTTACGTTCTGTAAGCAATTGGATAGGAAGAGGAGCTGGGGGAAACCCCCTCAGCTTCTTTTTGCTGTCCCTGAGCGTTCATACAGAGAGAAATACTGGAAAAGAGTGAAGAGAGTAAGGAAAAAGGGGGGAATTGGTTTTGAAGTCGAGAGTACTGCAGGAAAATATGATGGATGTAAACCGGCAGCTTCTGAAGATCAGCGGGGTCGGGATTACCCTTTTATACGGTTTGAGTTTTGTTCTTTTGTATTCCGGTTATCTTGATTTGCCTTTACAGAATCTTGTATGGGCGACGGCTTCATCCTACTTTTTTTATATGGTTGCCTGCCTCTTGTATATCGTTCCCCGCCTGCGCGCAGCCTTTCACTATATCTTTCCGCTCGAAATGTATTTCACCGTGGCCATCGGGATTTACTTCTACCAAGCTCCTGTATCCGCCTACGCCGTTTGGCTTTTGCCCATCATCTACGCGGGAATGTACGCTCATCGCCGGTCCATGCTCGTTACCACGCTTCTTGTACTGGTGACCGCACCGGTGGAAGCGGCACTCTCCAACGGCTCTCGCTGGAACGAACAGATTGCCGATATCGCGATCGCCAGTGTGGTTCTGCTCGTGGTGGCATTACGCATGATCTCACTGGTCAACCGCTCGCGGAGAATCATTTCCAAGACCGAGCGGGAAGTGGAGAAAAACCTGCAGCTGCAGCAGGAAAACGAAGACCTGATGAAGGAAGTGGCGGCCACTGCAAAGGAGATCGGACAAGTCGTGGAAAGGCTGACACAGATGGCGCAAGGGACTCGTGATGCCCTGGCCCAGATCTCCCGGGGAGGCGAAGAAATTACCGCCAGCAGTCACGATTCCAAGCAGGTCCTGCTGGGCAATCAAGCGATTGTGGAAGCGCAGGTGGAGCGTTCCGCACAGATCGGAGCGGCGACCAGGCAGGCGGTGGAATACGCCGAGGAGGTCCGCATGCAGGCCACGACCGGAGAGACAGTCGTCCGTCAGATCGCCGGTGTAATGGAGACGATCCACGGACAGGCGCGTGATACGGCTGAAAAGGTTGGCAAGCTGACCGAACGGACGCAAGAGATCACAGCCATCAACGCGTCGATCGCCGACATCGCCAAGAACGTAACGGTTGTTGCCATTAACGCCTCGATTGAAGCGGCCAGGGCAGGTGCCGCCGGCAGAACCTTTCAAATCGTCGCCGGTCAGGTACAAGGGCTGGCGAAGCAAACGGCGCAGGCCGTCGAATCGATCGGAGAGCTGGCACAGCGGATTCAGGATGACCTGGCCCTGATTAATCAAAACATGCAGGATAACGCTGCCGTCGTTCAAAATGGGGTTCACGTCTCCCGGGAGGCGCAGGAAAAGCTGCAGGGCATCAACCAGGCGGTACACCACATACACGGCCTGCTGCGTTTGATCGCATCCGATGCAGAACAGCAGCAGACGGCCGCGAATCAGATCGCAGGCGGCATTGCCCAACTGCGGCAAAAGGCGGAACAGAATGTCCTTCACATCGAAGCGGCCGCCGCGTCCACACAGGAGACGGCAGCCATCATGGACGAATACGTCCATTCTGCGGAACGATTGAGGGAACGGGCGCAAACCATGGCCGCGCTGATTGCAAAATACGGCTCCTTCGAGAGATGAACAGGCCTTCCCCTTCGCTTTTCATGCGATGGGGAAGGTTTTTCTGTGATATAATAAATCGCAATTTCAACAGGCTAAAACGCCTAGGAAACGTAAGGAGAAACGATGGAGCGAGACAAATTGCACAAGATTGTAGAAGCGGCCCGGCTTTATTACCAACTGGACTACAGCCAGCAGGAGATCGCCAAACGGCTTGGGGTTTCCCGTCCCACCGTCTCCCGATTGCTGCAGCAGGCAAAAGCGGACGGAATCGTCCAAATCACCATCATGGATCCGGCGGAAGACAATGAAGTGTTGGCTCTGGAGCTGGCGCGGATGTACGGGTTGAAGAAAGTGCTGGTGGTGTCGCTTCCTGAGTTTGATGATCAGGTAGTCAAGGAGCACCTGGGGAAAGCAGCCGCCCAGTACCTGAATGAGATCGTCAAGGACAATGACACGATCGGAATAACCTGGGGAACCACTCTGCACCATGTAGCAATGGAATTGAAGCCCAAACAGGTAAAGGATGTACGGGTAGTCCAACTGAAGGGCTGCGTTAGCCTGTCGGAGACGAACACGTACGCGTCAGAAATTCTGCACCTGTTCGGAAAAGCGTATGACACGCTGCCGCATCACCTGCCGATTCCGGCCATTGTCGATCATCCGGCGGTGAAACAGGCGATCGAAGCGGATCGTCACATTCGCAGGGTGCTGGATCTGGGCAAACAGGCCAACATCGCCCTGTTCACGGTGGGCAGCCTGGTCTCCGAGTCCCTGCTGTTCCGACTGGGATATTTTTCGGAAGAAGAACGGCAGGCCATCCACGCACATGCGGTGGGAGATATCAGTTCCCGCTTCTTTGACAAGGACGGGAACATCTGCATTGACAGCGTCAACGAGCGAACCATCGGGATTGAGCTGAACGATTTGAAGCGAAAGGAGTATTCCATTCTCATCGCCGGCGGGCCGAAAAAAGTGGCGCCCATCCATGCAGCGCTGACGGCCAGGTATGCGAATGTCTTTATTACCGATCAATTTACGGCTAAAGAGCTGCTGAACAAGGAAGACGTCTGATGCAAGGTGCTATCCCATTGAACATTTGATCAATTCTTAATTTACATTTGTTCAGTCGTCTGCTATGATGAATGGGCAAAATGTGAATGAGGGGGAGCCATCTGTGGCAAAAAACATTGCCAATATTCCGACGCTAAACCTGGATTTGTTCATCAATGGAACACCTGAACAACGCGAACAGTTCGTAAAAGACTTTGGTGAAGGCTTAAAACAAATCGGATTCATCAAAATTGAGGGACACGGAATTGACGCCTCTTTGATTCGCAAAACGTACGACAACTTTGAACAGTTTTTCAATCTTCCTCTGGAAGTGAAAGAGAAGTATGTGGTCGGCGTGGGCGGCCAGCGCGGTTATACCGGCTTTGGCAAGGAGCATGCAAAAAACCGTACAGCAGGAGACCTGAAAGAATTCTGGCACGTGGGACAAGAGCTGCCGGAGGGCCATCCGTATGAAAACGAATACCCGAAGAACGTATGGGCGGACGAAATTGAAGGCATGAAGGAAACCACCATGCAGCTGTACAAGGCGCTGGAGAACTGCGCTCGGCAAATGCTGACCGCGCTTGCTCTGTACTTCAAGCTGGAGCCGGATTACTTCTCCCGTATGATCAAGGACGGCAACAGCGTATTGCGTGCGCTCCACTACCCGCCGCTTGAACCGCACATGGACCCGAATGCCGTACGCGCTGCGGAACACGAGGATATCAATCTGATTACCCTGCTGTGCGAGGCCACCCAGTCCGGTCTGGAAATTCTTACACACGACGGCGAATGGGTAGGGGTTGAGGCACTGGAAGGCCAGATCGTTGTAGATGCCGGCGACATGCTGTCCCGTGCGACCAATGGCGTCATCCCGGCGACCACTCACCGCGTGGTGAATCCGGAAGGGGAAGCGGCAAAAGTATCCCGCTACTCGCTGCCGTTTTTCGTTCATCCGTACCCTTCCTGCCTGTTGAAAATGGTTCCGGGCTGCGTGACGGAAGACAATCCGCAAAAGGCTCCGGAAATCACTGCAGGTGAGTTCCTCAACCAGCGTCTGCGCGAAATCGGTTTACTGAAATAACGATTGTCGCTGTACATAAAAAAACACCAATCGATTGTGATTGGTGTTTTTAGTCATCTTTTCATTACGCAGTGGGGACTGCAGCCTGGTGCAGCTGCAGCCAGCGCACGTGGTACTCAAAGAGAAACTCAAATGACTCCAGATGGCGCTTTGCCTCAAAATCGTTTGCCCCCCAGGCGTAGATGCCGTGGTTGCGGATCAGCACGCCGGGAATCTCCGGCGTAATGACTTTTTCAATGGCTTTGGCGAGCTTGGGTATATCGGCGAAATTCTCGACAATCGGAACGGCAATCCGGGCATTTTCTTCCCAGATCCCCAGTCCCTTGATCAGCTCCTGCCCTTGGATGGAAAAGGCCCGCTGGCCAAAGTACAGCTCGGAGATGAGGTTGTTCCACACCGTGTGTACGTGGAAGCAGGCACCCGCTTGCGGGAACTTTTTGTACACGACGGCGTGAATCAGTGTCTCTGCCGACGGCTTCAGGGAGGTCGCCTCTACCGGGCGCGCATCGCCATCGACCACCAGATAATCTTCGGGAGAGAGCTTGGTTTTGTCTTTGCCGCTGGCCGTGACGGCAAATTGCAGCGGCTGGTCCGTCAGCTTGATGGACAGATTGCCGCTCGTACCGGGGAACCAGTCGCGGCGAGCAAAGGTAAGCTTTGCGTCATCCAGTCGGCGGAAGGCGTCCAGTCGTTGTTCCAGGGTTGTGGTCATACAGTCTCCACCTCCAGTTCGGCATGCAAGGTTTGCAGAATTTCGACGACATCGTAAAAGGTAGTGAACGAGCGGTGCGGCAGGTTCAATTCCTCGCACTTCTGCGTCAGCAGGGAGCGTGAGATCACAAAGTCGGAAATTTTTGCACCGGCCAGGTCGGTAATCGAATCGCCAATCACGACGCGGAAGTGCTTCTTTGGATCATAGCGTCGGATAATGGACGTTTTGCACATGCCGCAGTCGTTTGTGCAGTGCTCGTCACAGCTGTGCGGCCAGGTAATGGCGATGTGATCACCGCTGAAGTCGCTGCCGTTACAGTAAATCGGCACATCCAGTTTAAACGGAGCGAGGATCGGGCCGACAAAAAAGTCGATGCCGCCGCTGGTAATCAGCAGTTCGATATCCTGCTCCTTGCAGAAGCGGACAAATTCGGCAAAGCCGGGTCGGATGGTCGCTTCCTTGACGATAAAGTCGGTAATTTCTGCTCGCTGCGAGGAGGGCAGCAGGGTAAACAGCTTGCCGACACCTTCGCGTATGCTTATTTGCTGCGTCAAAATTTGCTGGGTCAACGCTTCCCACTGAGGGGGAGCGAACTGTCTCATAATCGCAACAATGTTGTCCTTTTCTGTGATGGTTCCGTCGAAGTCGCAGAACAGCACCAGTTTCTTGCTCATTTGCTTCCCCCCCATTTCTTGAGGGCGACAGCCAGCGCTTCCGATTCTGCCGCCGCTTGTTCCAGCGTGCGTCCCGCCACAACCGCGTCGATGGCTGCCGCAAACGCCTTCGCACCCGCTGTCGCACCGCCTGGATGTCCGTGGATGCCGCCGCCGGCATTGACCACCTGATCGATGCCGAAGTCGGCATAGAGCTGCGGCACCAGACCAGGGTGGATGCCTGCAGACGGCACCGGGAACGAACGGCGCAGAGACTCCTGCGGTTCAGTCAAATGGGCGGCCAGCTGCAGCGCTTCTCCTTTGTCGAGGGCAACATTTCCGTACGGTGAAGGGAAAAGCACCAGGTCCGCCCCTGCGATACGCATCAGCTTGCCCAGCAGCAGGGGAGTGGCGATGCCGTAGTCAGGCGAGGGATACAGGGCCCCGGCGAGCGCCGGATGGGCCATAATCGGCACGTGTACGTCCGGATCGGCGGCCAGGCGGTGCAGGACGTCAAAGCCGTACGCCAGCACATTGAACAGCAGGCAGTGGGCTCCCGCCTCTGCCGCGCGTTTTGCCCGATCCAGCAGTTCGTGTGTCGGTCCGGTCAGGTTGGCCGCGTAGAGAACCGGTTTTCCCGTCTCCTGCTCCGCTTCAGCGGCGATCTTCCCGAACGCTTTAATCCGCTCCAGGAACGGAGCGCGGTCGTCTGCAAAGAAAATTTCGTCATCTTTCACCAGGTCAACCCCGCCGAGAGCCTGAGCGCGAAACTGTGTCTTCAGGTCCTCAAACGGCAGTCCCAGACATGATTTGAAAATACTCATCAACAAGGGGCGACGATAGGCACCGAGGCGGTCGCGCAGACCGTCGATCCCGAATTTGGGCCCGGGAAAGGCGGCTAGAAACGCTTCAGGAAATTGTATGTCAACCAGCTTGATTTTGCCGTCCATGGACAGTTTGCCGAAGATCCCGGTCAAAAGGGAGGGAATGTCGGCGGTAAAGTTGCGGATCGGGTAGCTGACGGTGACGGTGCCGCGCGTCACGCCGTTTTCCAATGTCTCAAGCGGTTGGACGCCCGCCGCTTCCCCCAGATACGGGCGAAGCTCTGCCTGCTTGGCTGCCGGCAGATCGGTCCAGGAACCGACTGTCATACCCACGGCGATCGCTTCCGCCTTCTTTTGCAGGTCTTTCGCTTGGGTCAAATAGGTTACGAGGATACGCTGCTCGCTCATTTTTCAGGAAAGCCTCCTTTTTACCAGCATAGAAAACTTGGCTGGCGCCAAGCTTATGCGCAGGCGACTGCCTAGTTGCACTTGTGTAATTAAGAATTTATTACGATTCTTATTTACCAAAAAAGCCTCCCTGCGAGAGGGAGGCGCTTTCGTTGCATATCAAACGTTACGTCTCCTCTCATCTCTCGGTAAGGTAGTCAAAATAGTCCGGAAAACATTACCTATTTTGACCCTTATTTCCGCAGGATTTAGCACCGTTTCGCGTACCTGTCAGGCAAGCGCCGGTTGCCGGGCATCATAGGGCCAGTCCCTCAGCCATCTCACGATAAGAGTCTTTGTATTTCCACGCTATGTGATTGCCTGTCTATGGTTGAAGAAGCATGAGTTACCCTCATGATATGACGATCACGACCAGGAGTCAACCCTCGTTTTCCGGTCGAAGATTGCGATCAAAAAGGATATTGACACTGGAAAAAACGGCGTGTATGATTCTAGCTAAGTCAAATTGAATAGCGATTGGATTACCTTATCCAGAGACGGTGGAGGGACTGGCCCGATGAAACCCGGCAACCGACACGCCGCTTTTTCCCATAGCGAAAAAGAGGATGTGCACGGTGCTAATTCCTGCAGAAACAAATGATTCTGGAAGATAAGGGGGAGCTATACGCGCTGCGACTGCAACGACCTCTTTTCTTCGGAAAGAGGTCTTTTTTCGTATTCTGAACATTCTCGTGAGAGGGGATCGAAATACATGGCTTATCGCGCATTAACGGAACAGGAAGCAGTGGAGTATGTCAAATCATTGCCGGGTCTGTTTTCAGAAGGAGCTCAGTTGACCAGCCGGGAGATTGGGGACGGCAACCTGAACCTGGTCTTTCACATCAAGGAAGAGGCGACCGGGAAAAGCGTCATCGTCAAGCAGGCGCTGCCGTACGCGCGTGTCGTCGGCGAATCGTGGCCGCTGACAGTGGACCGCGCGCGGATTGAGAGCGAGGCGCTGCGGATTCAGTACAAATACGTGCCGGATCTGGTGCCGAAAGTGTATCACTTCAATCAGGAACTGGCCTTGACGGTCATGGAAGACTTGAGCGATCACACCATTATGCGCAAAGGGCTAATCGAAGGAAGGCGCTATCCGCAGTTCGCCAAGCACATCGGCCGTTTCCTGGCACAGACGTTGTTCCATACGTCCGATCTGGGGGCGCATCCCTATGACAAAAAAGCCCTGGTCGGAACATTCATAAATCCGGAATTATGCAAAATTACCGAAGATCTCGTGTTTACAGACCCTTATGAAAACGCGCCGACCAACAATTTCAACCCGCTGATTCGCGAAGACGTGGAGGCCATCTGGAAAAACGCGCCGCTCAAGCGGGAAATCGCCAAACTGAAATACGATTTTCTCACTCGCGCGGAAGCCCTGCTGCACGGCGATTTGCACACGGGCAGCATCTTTGTGACCGAGTCCAGCACGAAAGTGATTGATCCGGAATTTGCGTACTATGGACCGATCGGGTTTGACATCGGAGCGGTCATTGCCAATCTGCTGCTTAACTATGCCGGCCAGCACGGATTGCAGGCTGACACAGGAAAACGGGAAGCGTATCGCGAATACCTGTTGGAAACCGTGGAAAACGTCTGGAACGAGTTTGTCTCCCAGTTTGTCCAACTCTGGCACAAGCAGGCGAAAGAGCGCAGCGCCCACGTGGAAGGCTTCTGGCAGGAGTACGTCCAGCGCCTCATCCAGGACGCGGCAGGCTTTGCCGGCTGCAAAATAATGCGCCGCGTAATCGGATTGGCCGGCGTCGCCGATCTCAACACAATCGCGGATGAACAGGTACGCGCCGAAGCGGAACGTCTGGCGCTGGCGATCGGGCAGGCGCTTGTGCTGGAACGCGGTAAAATCGAACAGGCGACAGATATCACCGACGTTGTACGCACGGCAGCAGCACGATACAATCAGGAGGCGGCAGTATGACGACCAGCACGCAGTTCGCGCCGGTCAAGTGGGACGGAGACATCCTCCGCCTGCTGGACCAGACGCGGTTACCAGTTGAAACGATTTATCTTCCCTTGACCAAAGCCGAAGAGGTGTGGGCGGCCATCCGCCATCTGCAGGTACGCGGCGCTCCCGCCATCGGCATGGCAGCAGCCTACGGGGTGTACCTGGGGGTTCGGGAAAGCAAGGCGGAAACACACGAGGATTTTTGGGTGGAACTCAATAGACAGGCCGATTATCTGGCAACCTCCCGTCCCACAGCCGTCAACCTGTTTTGGGCACTGGACCGGATCAAGGCGAGAGTGCAGCGTGAGGGAGCCAAACCGGTGGCGGAACTGAAGGCAGCGGTTCTTGACGAAGCGCTGGCCATTCAGCGGGAGGACGAAGCCGTATGCCGCCAAATCGGGGAAAATCTGCTGACCCTGCTGCAGGACGGAATGGGCATCCTCACTCACTGCAATCCGGGTGCACTGGCAACGGCGGCGTACGGAACGGCTACGGCGCCGCTCTATCTGGCCAAAGAACGCGGCTGGAACCTCAAGGTATACGCAGACGAGACCCGTCCGGTGCTGCAGGGAGCGCGTCTGACCGCGTACGAGCTGCAACAGGCAGGCATTGACGTTACCCTGATCTGCGACAACATGGCGGCCATGGTAATGGCGCAGGGAAAAGTGCAAGCGGTCATCGTCGGTACCGACCGCGTGGCGGCAAACGGTGATGTGGCGAACAAAATCGGCACGTATGGCGTAGCCGTTTTGGCTCATGCTCACAACATCCCGTTTTACGTGGCGGCGCCGCTTTCCTCCATTGACCTGGAGACGCCGACCGGTGCAGAAATCCCCATTGAGGAGCGGCCGGCGGAAGAAATTACGCATGGTCTGGGAAAACAGGTGGCACCGGACAACATCAAGGTGTACAATCCCGCTTTTGATGTAACTCCGGCGCGCTACATTACGGCGATCGTCACGGAAAACGGCATCTACAAACCGGAAGAGATCAGGAAAAGCAAACAGTAAGGATACGGAAATCAGGCGTCCACATTTGGAAAAAATGATGGGCGCTGTTTCATCTTCGGGAAGAAAGGGGAGCTGGCATGAAGCGAATGGAATTGTCACAAGATGCCCATTTGAAGCAGCTGGAGATGGCCGATGCGGAGGAGATGTTCCGGCTGACCGAGGAAAACCGCGGCTATTTGCGTCAGTGGCTGCCCTGGCTGGACGCGGTCAAACGGGTGGAAGCCACGGAGAATTTCATCGCCATGACCATCCGGCAGGATGACCAGCGGCAGGGCAAGCATTACGGTATCTGGTACCGCGGCAGGCTGGCGGGTACGCTGGGCGTCCACAACATCGACTGGAACAATCGGAAGACGTCCATTGGATACTGGCTGGCCGCCGGGTATCAAGGGAAGGGTCTGATGACGGAGGCAGTGGCTGCTTATATCGATCAATTGATTTTTGGGGATTGGAACCTGAACAAGGTGACCATCGCAGCGGCTGTGGGCAACGTAAAAAGCCGTGCGATTCCCGAGCGGCTGAGCTTTCAGCTGGAGGGGATCATCCGGAGCAACGAATGGCTGTACGACCACTTCGTCGACCACGCGGTATACGGATTGCTGAAAGCGGAATGGGACGTAAAATCCGGCTTGCTAATAGAAAAGTCTTGATTGACAAGAAAAATTAGGTAACCTACGATGGAAATAAGTGTGAAAAGGGCTGCGTAATGGCGCATCCCTTTCTTTTTTCGGAACGATAACAGGGTCCCGTCCGGCACGAGCTAACGCTGCGCCGGGCGGGTAAATGGAGAGGTGATCCGGATTGCAGACTCTACTGCAGTTATCCTGGTTTTTTCGAACCTATTGGAAGCGATACGTCCTGGGCATTCTTTTTTTATTTGTGATTGACGTATTGATGCTGTGGCCGCCGCGACTGATCGGCGAAACGGTGGATCAGATCCGGAATGCGTCTTTGACGCCACGGAACCTGGCGACCACCGTTGCCGTTTTGCTTGGGCTCGGCATTCTGTTGTACGGCATGCGCTTCCTGTGGCGCTACCTGTTGTTCGGCGGCTCGCTGATTCTGGAGCGTACACTGCGCGACCGCCTTTTTGCTCATCTGACGCGGATGACTCCATCGTTTTTCCACCGCCGGCGCACCGGCGACCTGATGGCGGTCGCCACCAACGACATACCGGCTATCGAACAGACGGCGAGTGTCGGGGTGCTGACGCTGGTTGATTCCCTGTTTATGACGGTCCTTACTCTGGCGACCATGCTGATTTCGATTGACTGGAAGCTGACCCTGGCGGCGTTGATTCCCATGCCGTTTCTTGCCTGGGCGACAGCCTACTACGGTCGGCTCCTGCACGAGCGCTTTTACCTGGCGCAGGAAGCGTTTGGCGAAATGAACGATCACGTGCAGCAGTCCATTTCCGGTGTGCGGGTGCTGCGCGCTTTTGTTCAGGAGGATCGCGACGTGGAAGCATTCCGCAGCGTGAGTGAGAAAACGCTGGAGCGAAATGTCAGTGTAGCCCGGATTGACGCGCTGTTTGAACCAACCATCTCGATCATCATCGGCTTCAGCTTTCTAATCGGGCTGGGCTACGGCACTTATCTGGTGTTTCACAGTGAGATTTCGCTGGGCGACCTGGTCGCTTTCAACCTTTATCTGGGACTGTTAATCTGGCCGATGTTTGCTTTCGGCTGGCTGATGAACATTCTGCAGCGAGGCAGCGCCTCAAACAAACGCCTGCAGGAGCTTTTGTCTGAAGAGCCGGATGTGCGGGAAGCGGCTCAGCCCGTTGCCAGTCTGGCATCCAGCACGATTGAGGCGCGTTCTTTTACGTTTGCCTATCCGGGAACGGAGAAACCGGCACTGGAGGATATCTCCTTTTCCTTGCAGGAGGGAGAGACGTTAGGGATCGTCGGCCGCACGGGTAGCGGGAAAACGACACTGTGCCGCGCGCTGCTTCACCAGTACCCGGTAAAACCGGACACACTCTTCCTCGCTGGGGTTCCGATTGAAGACGTCTCGCTTTCGGCTCTGCGGGAAAAAATAGCCTACGTTCCGCAGGAGCACCTGCTTTTTTCCCGTACCATTCAGGCCAACGTTGCGTTCGGAAAGCCTGACGCTTCCCGGGAAGACGTGCTGCACGTGCTGAAGCAGGCGGAGATGGCACGGGATTTGTCGCAATTCCCTGAGGGTTTGGACACGTTGATCGGGGAGAAGGGCGTCATGCTGTCCGGTGGGCAAAAACAGCGGATCTCCATTTCGCGGGCGCTTCTGCCGGACGCCGATATCCTGGTTCTCGACGACAGTTTGTCTGCGGTCGACGCAAGAACTGAGGAGAGAATCCTGCACCATCTGCGGGAAGAACGGGCTGGAAAAACCACGATCATTACGGCTCATCGACTCTCTGCCGTCCAGCATGCCCACTTGATTCTGGTTTTGGATGAAGGACGGATTGTGGAGCGGGGAACCCATGAAGAGCTGATGGCGTTGAACGGCTGGTATGCGGAGCAGTACAGACGTCAACAGATGGAAAAAATCGTCGCCGGCGAGGCATAGAGAGGAGTTTTGAAAACGATGAACGGGCAAAGCGTGTGGAGCCGTTTGGCAGGCTACGCCAAGCCGTTTCGCAAGCGGATTTGGTTGGCGCTGCTGCTGTTGATCCTCGGTGCCGGCGCCGAACTTGCCGGACCCTTTGTGGCAAAAGTGATCATCGACGATCACATCCTTGCCATTCAAAAGAAGTGGTATCAGTTTGAACAGGAACCGACGGATCAGGAAGCGCAGGCCGTTGGGGTAGCCATTGAAGGGCGTTATTACGTACGGGAAGATTGGCTGCCGAGCCTGTCGCCGGCGGAGGACGTCAGCAGTGCGAAACAGGTAGCCATCTTGACCGAAGGCACGAGCTACTATCTGTTGGACAGGATGTTTGAAATCGAAGGAAAACCGCACTTTGTCCACGCAGGCAAGACGCCGGAAGGACGGGACCTATTTCACGTCGAGATGATTGATTTTGATGTGAAACAGCAGGCGACGGCGATCCTGCTTACAGCAGAGGATGTGAAAGCCATTTACAGCCGCGATGTCGCACCGATCCTGCTGTTGACAGCGGGCTATGCGGTACTGATCCTGGTGTCGGCAGGGCTCAATTACCTGCAGCTCATCTCGCTGCAGGTGACTGCGCAGCGCATTATCCAGCGCATGCGGATGAAGCTGTTTTCCCATCTGCAAAAGCTGCCGATCGCTTACTTCGACAAGACCCCTGTGGGGCAGCTGGTCTCCCGGGTGACGAATGACACCGAGGCGATTCGTGAGCTCTATGTCAGCGTCCTGGCTACGTTTGTCCAGAATGGCGTCTATCTGTTCGGCATTTTGATCGCCCTGTTCATTTTGCAGCCGCAGTTGGCTGTTTTCTGCTGTTTGACGGTGCCGTTGATTGCCGCCCTGGTAGTGACGTACCGCAAGTACAGTTCGCGTTACTATGCGGTTATTCGCAGCCGTCTCAGCGATATGAACGCCATGATCAACGAGATGATTCAGAACATGACGGTGGTTCAGGCGTTTCGGCGGGAAGCAGGCGTCCAACGCGAGTTTGCCGAGGTCAACGAGGAGTACTTCAAGATGCGCTTGAAGGAGAACAACCTGGAGTCACTGCTGCTGCGTCCGGCAGTCGACCTGATCTGGAAAATATCCCTGACGATTATCGTCTGGTACTTTGGCTCCAGCTCGTTTCACAGCGTGATTTCATTCGGTGCGCTGTTTGCCTTTGTCGACTACATGGGCCGCTTTTTCGAACCGATCAACATGATCATGAACCGCCTTTCCCAACTGCAGCAGGCAGTCACATCCGCCAAGCGCGTGTTTGATGTACTGGATACAGAGGCGGACGGCCAGGCAGCCGAGGGCGGCCTCAGCATGACCCGTCCGCAGGGAAAAGTGGTTTTTGACGACGTCTCGTTTGCCTATCAAGGTGACCAGTATGTGCTGAAAAACGTCTCATTTGCCGCTGAACCGGGGCAGACGATCGCGCTGGTCGGCCACACCGGCTCAGGCAAAAGCTCGTTGATGAACCTGCTGCTTGGTTTTTATCCGGTGACCAAAGGGCGCATCACCATCGACGGCGTCGATTTGAAGGAAATTCACCCCCAATCGCTTCGACAGCACATCGGATTGGTGCTGCAGGATCCGTTCCTGTTTACCGGCAACGTCGGCTTCAACATTCGGTTGTACAATGACTCGATTTCCGACGCGGGAGTGCGCGAGGCGGCGCAGGCGGTCAAAGCGCACGATTTCATCAGTCAACTGCCGAATCAATATGACGAGCCGGTCATGGAACGGGGGGCGACGCTTTCTGCCGGACAGCGCCAGCTGATCTCGTTTGCCCGCGCGCTGGCCTCCGATCCGGCCATTCTCATTCTTGACGAGGCGACGGCCAGCATCGACAGCGAGACCGAGTCTGCCATCCAGGAAGCCTTGCACGTTCTTTCCAGCGGCCGCACGACGTTCATTATCGCGCACCGGCTCTCCACCATCCAGCACGCTGATCTGATTCTCGTACTGTCCCGCGGCGAGATCGTGGAGCGGGGGACACATGAAGAGTTGATGAGTCAAAATGGATTGTATCAAAAAATGTACCAGCTACAGCAGGGGCAAATTTCTGCTAGAGTAGGAATAGAACGATTGATTTGACATTGCGAGAGGGTTCTAGACAGAGAGAGCAACACTGGGAGAGGAGTTCAGCCATGCCTTCTTCACGCTTTACCTTCTGGGTGCTGATTCTTGTCGTGGCAATTGCCGGCGTCAGTCAGGGATTGACGATCCCGCTGCTGGCCGTTCTGCTGGAAGAGCAGGGCGTATCGACTGTTGTCAACGGCTTGAACGCCGCCGCGCTTTACATCGGCATTCTGATCATCTCGCCGTTTCTGGAGATTCCCCTCCGGCGTATCGGCTATCGATCCACCATTCTGTGGGGGTTGGCGATGGTAACGCTGACCATTGCCCTCCTTCCGCTTATCTCCGACTTGACGGTCTGGTTTTTGCTGCGGATGCTGATGGGGATCGGAGACTCGTGCCTGCATTATTCCAGCCAGATGTGGGTGACCAACATCGCGGCACCAAAACATCGCGGACGGGATTTGTCCCTGTATGGCCTGGCGTACGGGCTTGGCTTCAGCATCGGGCCGTTGGGGCTGAACCTGCTGCCGTACGGAACGTGGGTGCCGTTTGCGGCTGTGGGCATCATTTGTCTCGTGGCGTTTGGGTTGTTGAGCCGCATCCGCAATGCCTACCCCGATCCCGTAGAGTCAATGGGCAGACAGGAAAACCGCTACGCCGCTGTCTTTCGTCTGGGCTGGCTGGCGTTGATTCCGTCCTTTTTATTTGGGTTTATGGAGGCGTCGTTAAACGGCAGTTTTCCCGTCTATGCCCTGCGCGTCGGTGTTTCCGTGGAGTGGGTGTCGCTTGTTTTGCCGTCGTTTGTCATCGGCAGCATCCTGCTGCAGATGCCGCTCGGGGCGTTAAGCGACCGGGTTGGACGCAAACGGGTCATGTTCGTATGCGCCTTGGCCGGGGCTGCGGCCTTCTGCCTGTTCCCGTTGGCGGGCGCCAACGTCTGGCTGATGATGCTGCTGCTTGCCGTGGCCGGGGCAGCGGTTGGTTCGTTTTACTCGCTCGGGCTGGCTTATGCGGCAGACATCCTGCCGGCGGCAATGGTGCCCACTGCCGGCATCATCGCGGGGATGAACTTCAGCGTGGCCAGCATCATCGCTCCTAACGTAAACGGATTCCTGATGGATTACTTTCAGCCGTGGATGATGTTTACGGTGATGGCGCTGCTGCTTGTGGGATTTGCTGTCTCCTGCCAGTTCTTCCGCCGCAGGGGGGCAGGGGAGGGGAAAACGGAGACCGTGGTGGCATAAAACCTGCGCAGCAAGGAAACAGTATGAGGGAGAACCTCCTCTTGGAAAGGTGGTAATCCAGCATGCTTACACCCTGTATCTACAAGCGGGGGATCATCTGGCTGCTGTTTTTCGTCCTCAGCTTTCTAATCGTTCCCTTTTTCACTGAGGAAGGGCCCGCCCCGCAAAGCCCGGCGACGAACAATGTAAGCAGCAAGTAAAAGACTCGTCATCTTGACGAGTTTTTTTAATCGTGTAGGAAAGTTTAAGGGCTTCACCGTGTGAAAGCGCCCTGAAATAAACTTTCCGGAACGCATAAAAAGTTTCCTCTAACGAAGAACCAGCTTCTTCGAGAGGGCTTCAATCGAAGCTTTTTTTATCGTGTAGGAAAGTTTAAGGGCTTCACCGTGTGAAAGCGTCCTGAAATAAACTTTCCGGAACGCATAAAAAGTTTCCTCTAACGAAGAACCAGCTTCTTCGAGAGGGCTTCAATCGAAGCTTTTTTTATGAAATGATTTCCCAATCCTTACGTAGGATGTAACAGGACAATACGAATGAAAGGGGGAGGTAAATGGTATTCGACCTGTTCAGATACCTGCACATCCTGGCCGGGTTTACAGCGTTGCTCATTTTTTGGATCCCCATCGTCACGAAAAAAGGGGGCAAAATACACGTACGGGCAGGGTGGGTGTACGTTGGAGCTATGACCGTCGTTGCTGTATCTGCTCTTTTTATGGGGATATGGAGAATTTTTATCGACCCGGGCAGCGATTCGGAAAAAATCGCTTTTTCATGGTTTCTTATTTTCATTTCCATCTTAAGTTCTGCATCGGCCTGGTACGGCATTCGTGTACTGAAATTTAAAAATAGGAATGCTGCGCACAAAAATCGAATGGATCTGTTCGTTTCGCTCCTGTTGGTGGTGTCGGGCATTTGTATGTCTCTTTACGGATATACCCGTCATTTCCCGCTGTTGATTTGGTTTCCGCTGATCGGAATCTTTACAGGATTTACTCAGTTGCGATATTGGATAAGGCCGCCAAAAACCAGAATGCACTGGTGGTTTGAACACCTGACAAGCATGATGGCTTGCTGTATTGCGACGATCACGGCGTTTACGGTATTTGGAGCGCCGCGGTTACTGAACCTGTCCAGTGTAAATCCCATCCTCTGGTTTCTGCCGACGATTGTCATTGTCCCCGTGATGATCGCAATGAGAAGATCGTATACTAAGAAATTCGCCAGATAAAAAGATTTCCGGATTTTATCTAATAAAGCCTGCCAGGTTCACGACACCGGGCAGGCTTTTGCATGATTATTGGCGAGTCATAAAATTTTGGGTATAGAATCGTTTTCCGTTTTGCAGACTGACACCCGCGCCCATTTGTTTGAAGTTGGCATTGAGCAGGTTTCTGCGGTGTCCGGAAGAGACGCTTGAGGATATAATTCGGGAAGCGGCAGATGTAGCTAACTTTGCTATGATGATCGCGGATAAGGCTCGGCGGAACTTAACACAACGGTAACTTCGGTAAGAAAAATATTTCCATTGTAAGTGTAGCGTATCATTACTAAAACAAATACAGACTAAACGAATAGCCGAATAAAATAAAAAGCCCCCTGCTCGGGAGCCCGAAAAAATGTTCGTCAATAAAAGTATACCACGCGAGGGGGAAGAAAGAGGAGCGCACAATTATCGTTTCTGCCGAAGATCGACCGAAAAGAGACATAGAGAAGGGTTGAGGAATTGCGGAAGATATGCCCAGTCTTACTTGGTAGACGGAAACCTGATCGGCAGAGGCGCGTTGGAGGGACGTTTGTGGAGAGGTTTGGTAAGCGGCAGCAAAAGCGGTTTGGCCCGGCAAAACCAATCCCAGGGCATACGCCGCAATGTTTCCTGCGTTCATTTTCTTCCCTCTCTCACGACACAGGTTCTGGCCATCAGATCGTGCCAGCCCTGTTTTTTTGTGTTCCAGAGGACCCACAGGTACCCGAGGAAGAGGGGTATCGAAGAGAGTGTTTTGCCGATGACCTCGCGCAGCAGCACCTGTCCCAGTGTCAGTTTTCCACGGGCTTGACGAGCGTTGATGACGCGGATGCCCACAATCTGTTTGCCAAGCGTTTGGCCGCTCCACCAGGCAAGAATCAGGAAATACAGCAGGTCGAATCCAAATTCAGCCAAATCGACACCGGATGGGGTATCGAGGTCGATTCCCAGCGCCCGGCGAATGGGGTTGAAGATCAGGAAACTGATTCCAAGCAAAAACATCATGTCCAGCAGGAAGCCGGCCAAGCGGATTCCAAAGCCGGCATACGGCAGCGTCCGCTCTGGATAAGGCGTCTCCCCGTCCCCCGGATAGCGGGCCGATGTGGCAGAATCGGCTGCCGCATCTGCGTTGAGAAGGGATTCGGGCTCGTTTGGTTCTTTACGGTTCATGTGATACGCCTCCCTTAAGGCATGTACTGATACAGCAGGCGAGGGGAAGATTGACCCTCCCAAAACCGGTTCAACCCGAGCGGATCTGGATTTGACCAATACTTTTGCAGGCTGAACAATAGATGTTCGATGGAAAAATTCTCCGCATAACGAACGATTCGCGCCTCCTCCTCACCGCTGAGGGACAAGGCGTGGGCGGTTGCCTTCTCCAGGTCACCGAATTGGTCGATCAGACCCAGCCGCTTCGCCTGCTCGCCGGAGTAAATCCGTCCGTCCGCTATTTGCAGGACACGTTTGCGAGGCAATTTGCGCCCTCTTACGATCACATCCACGAAGTTCTGATAGCTTTCATTCACCAGAGATTGAAAAATGTTTCGTTCTGCGTCGGTGAGGGGACGTGCAGGGCTGCCGATGTCTTTAAACCGCCCGCTTTTAATCGCGTACTGTTTGATCCCGAAGCGGGAAGCGGCTTCGCCGAAATTGATGAGCGTGAAGATGACGCCCAGACTGCCGGTGATCGTATTGGGATTGGCGAAAATGGCATCGCCTGCGGTAGCAAGATAATAGCCGCCTGACGCTGCCGTTGACCCCATGCTGACGACCAGGGGAATGTTTCGAACAGACTTAAGGTGCAGCAGACGCTGGTGAATCTCATCCGTCGCCACCACTTCGCCGCCGGGACTGTCAATGCGCAGCACCACTGCTTTTACCTGTTCATCCTCTTCGATGCGGCGCATTTGTTCTGCAAGCAGGTCGGTCATCGGCGGGCTGACGGTGTTGGTCTGCCCGCCGGAAATCACGCCGGTGACAAACAACTGGACGATCTTGCTGTCGCCTGCACCTGAGACGACCGTCTCTTCCCAACTCACTTCCGGTTGGTTCGTCCAGGCAGAAGGCTCGCCGTAGATGCCTTCGACGACAATTCCGCTCACGAATACAGTCAGCACGATGAGCAGGACGACCCATTTTTTTCGGTTCATGCAAACCACCTCATGTCATAGCTTTTGCGCAACCCAGGCAGCTTACGCATAGGACAAGCGCTGGAAAAAATGGGATTGACGTACGGAACGAAACAGATTAGAATTATTTTAAATAGTTTTCCTCTAGGCAAAAATATTTACCTTAAGAAAAATAATAATAATCATTATCATTTGGGAGTGCTGTTACCGACCTGGTAACAGCATCCGCCGTTTTCAGAGGGAAAATAAGGTTGATTCTCTTTCTCACAAGGGCAGAAAACACGGGGCCCCCACCGGCGCAGCCTAAGCTATAGCTGGTGGGGAAAAAAGAGAGGTGGAACGCATGCTGGAGAAAATGAGTATGGGTGTTGCGGGTGCAGGACTTCTTGTCAGCTGGTTGTACGGTCCTCTGTACGGATGGGACCCTGCTTGGTTGGCCGTTTGGCTCTGCGGCGTACCGATCGCGTACGCCGCGGTTACGGAACTGTGGAACGAGCGGCGGATTAACAGCGACGTCCTGGTGACGACGGCCATCGTCGCTGCCGCCGCCATCGGTGAGGTGTTCGCGGCAGGAGAAGTGGCGTTGATCATGATGGTGGGAATGTGGCTGGAGCATCGCACCGTGGCCAAAGCCTCATCTGCGCTGGAAGAAATGGTGCAGCTGGTACCGGAGACGGCACGGGTCAGACGCGATGGAGAATGGATGGAGGTTGCGCTGAGCGAAGTCGTTGCGGGCGATCTGCTGCTGGTGAAACCGGGAGAAAAGATCCCTGTTGACGGCGTGGTGCGAAACGGTCAGGCTTCCGTGAATCAGGCGGCCTTGACAGGAGAATCGCTCCCCGTGGAAAAACGTCCGGGAGACGAAGTCTTCGTAGGAACAACAAACACCAACGGCGCAATGGAGATTGAGGCGAAGCGGGTCGGTGACGAGACCACGTTTGCCAAAGTGACAAGGCTCGTGGCGGAAGCGCTGGAACGAAAAGCCCCGGTCCAACGCGTACTGGATCGCTGGGCGGCCTGGATCGTGCCGAGCAGCCTGGCTCTGGCCGTGCTGGTCTACGCGATGACCGGAGATCTCGTCCGGGCGGTTACGATTCTCATTGTCTTTTGTCCGTGTGCGCTGGTCCTGGCTACCCCCACCGCGATAATGGCCGGAATCGGCAATGCGGCCAAGCATGGCATTTTGATCAAAAGCGGGCTTGCCTTGGAGCAGGTCGGGCTGGTAAACGCCCTGCTGTTTGACAAGACCGGGACACTGACGGAGGGGAAACTGCAGGTGACAGGAGTCGCCCGTCTGCGGCATCAGACAGCGGATGACGTGCTTCGTTTGGCGGCGGCTCTTGAGCAGCACTCAGAACACCCGGTTGCGCAGGCGATTGTCTCGGCTGCCAAACTGCGTGATCTGGACGTGCCTGATGCCAGTCAGTTTGTGGTCCATCCAGGGAGCGGTGTATCGGGGCTGGTAGACGGGCGTCAGGTGCTGGTGGGAAACCGCCGTTTCATGAGGGAAGCGGGTATTGAGGTCAATGAACTGGACGCGACGTGGGCAGAGCAGGAGCAGGCGGGTCAAACGGCCGTCTTTATCGCCTGTGAGGGACGGCTTGCGGGAATGATCACACTGGCGGACCGGGTCCGTATGGAGTCTAGGGAGACCATCGGCCGACTTCGTCTGTACGGGGTCGGGGAGATCGCCATGCTGACCGGCGACAATCGCGGGGCAGCGGAGCAGATCGCCGGCCAGGCGGGGGTCACAACCGTATACGCCGAGCAGTTTCCCGAAGCAAAGTACCAGCATGTGCGTGAATACCGGGAGCGCGGTTTTGTCGTCGGAATGGTCGGGGACGGAATCAACGATGCTCCCGCGCTGAGCGCGGCCCATGTCGGCATCGCGATGGGAGCGGGAGGCACGCAAATTGCCGCGGAAGCAGCCGACATCGTGCTTTTGACTGACGATGTTTCCAAGGTGGCCGACGTCGTCCGGCTGGGCCGCAAGACGATGCAGGTCATTCGGGAAAACCTGATCATCTCCACTGTAATCAATGTCGGCGCCATTCTGCTGGCCATGGCGGGGTGGATGGGGCCGGTAGCAGGGGCTTTCCTGCACAACGCGACGTCCGTTCTCGTCGTGCTGAACTCGGCCAGAATGATCCATTACCTGAATCGTTCCTCAAAGGATAAGACGCCGTTTCCCCCAATGGCCTGCACCAATTGTTCCTGCGGGACCGGGAGCTGCCAGTTAACCGTGTCCAAATCATAGAAGAGAAAGATGTGGAAACACATGAAATTTTCTTACTATTGGGGTACAATATGATGACAGGCAATAGGTAGAAAAACAGACATACTGGGGGTACAAACGCGTGATTATCCAGGTAACGGACCTCAAGAAAAACTACGGAAAATTGCAAGTGCTAAAGGGGATCACCACACAGGTCGCCGAGCGGGAGGTTGTTTGTGTAATCGGACCGTCCGGTTCTGGAAAAAGCACCTTTTTGCGCTGTCTCAACCAGTTGGAGGAGATGACCGGCGGCCGCATCGTCATCGACGGAAAAGACCTGTCCGACCCCAAAGTGGACATCAACAAGGTGCGGGAAGAAGTCGGGATGGTGTTCCAACGGTTTAATCTGTTTCCGCACAAAACGGTCCTGGAGAACGTCATGCTGGCACCCGTAAAAGTGCGCAAGGTGGCACCGGAGGAAGCGAAAAAACAAGGGCTGGCCCTGTTGAAAAAGGTTGGTCTGGAAGACAAGGCAGACGTCTATCCCGATCGTCTTTCCGGCGGACAGATGCAGCGGGTGGCAATCGCCCGGGCGCTGGCGATGAACCCCAAAGTGATGCTGTTTGACGAACCGACCTCGGCATTGGATCCCGAGCTGGTGGGAGAGGTGCTGCAGGTCATGAAGGATCTCGCCAGGGAAGGCATGACCATGATCGTGGTCACCCACGAGATGGGCTTCGCACGGGAAGTGAGCGACCGCGTCATTTTTATGGATCAGGGCGTGATCGTCGAGGAAGGCAAACCGGAAGAGCTGTTCAGCAATCCAAAAAACGAGCGTCTGCGGAGCTTTCTGGGCAAGGTGCGGGCGTAAATCAGCCAGATCAAATACCATGATCCCCTCATCACGTCTGGGGGGATTTACTTCGCCTCGTCCAACAGCTGGCTGACGGTTACGAACTTGTAGCCGCGGGAGCGCAGATCCGTGATGAGATCCTGCAGGGCGGCTACCGTTTGGGGCTGGTTCAGTCCGCCGTCGTGGAACAGGATGATGTCCCCGGAGGTTACGTTTGTTTTCACGCTTCTCACGATGACGGATGCGGTCCGGGCCAAAGACCAGTCCTGCGGATCGATTGACCAGTGGATGATGTCGTAGCCGGAGGACTGCACCGCATTCATCACGTCGTGGGTCAAAACTCCACCAGGCGGACGGTAGTACTGGGCGAGGATTCCTGTCGTTTTCAGGATGGATTTCTCCGTCCGCTTGATTTCGTCATATACCTCCTGCTCTGTCAGCTTGTGCAGGTCGTAGTGGTGGTAGCCGTGATTCCCGATTTCATGACCGGCTTTCTGGATCCACTGCATGACTTTCGGGTATTTGTCAACCTGGGAGCCAAGAACAAAAAAGGTGGCGGGAACCCCATTCTTGTGGAGAACCTCCAGGATCATCGGGGTGTATTTGGCGTCGGGTCCGTCGTCAAAGGTGAGGGCGACCACCTTTTTTTGCGTGTCGATTCGGTGAATCGGCTCATAAGCGGGCAAAGGTTTTCCCGCTGCAAGGCATGGGGATAGAAAAGAAAGAAAGAGAGCAAACACAAAGACTCGTAATGCCGCCTGGCTCATGCAACAACCGCCTCCTGTCTTTTCACATAGGCTTCACTCGCCTGGGGCAAAACATGCTTCCGAAAGAAAACAACGGGTGTCCCGGGACGCCGTTATGGTAAAATGGATGAGCATACATAAGGGAGGGAGAAAAGTGGAACTCCAGGGCTTGTTACACGGGCTGACGCATTCGTATCACGGAAAAGACCAGCCTGTTGACTACTATTTGCAGATCAACGAGGACAAACTGCCGCTCAACGAGCTGTTGGGCAGCGAGCTGACCATTTCCTTTTTGGGCCAGAAAAACTGCATCGCCTGCGGCCGCAAGACAAACAAGACGTTTAACAACGGGTACTGCTACCCCTGCTTTACCAAACTGCCGGAAAACGACCTGTGCATCGTCAAGCCGCACGAGTGCCATTTTGATCAGGGAACCTGTCGCGACGCCAGCTTCGGCGAGACACATTGCATGATTCCGCACTACGTGTACCTGGCGCTTTCCAGTGACGTAAAGGTGGGCTTGACGCGGAAAAACAACCAGTTCAAGCGCTGGGTCGATCAGGGTGCGATCCGCGCCATTCCGATTGCGGAAGTGCCAACCCGACGCATGGCGGGGGAACTGGAGGTGCACCTCAGCCAGTTTTTGCCGGACAAGACCAACTGGCGCAAGATGCTGAAAGGGGACGTCAAAGAGGTGGACCTGCTGGCGTTGCGGGATGAGGTGTACGCTCACTTTCCGGAGCCGTTCAAACCGTTCCAGTATCGAGAGGACGAGTGGGTGGACATTACCTATCCGATTCTCGAATCGCTCGACAAGATCAACTCCATGACTCTGGACAAGCAGGAGAGTGTCAGCGGCAAGCTGATCGGGGTCAAGGCGCAGTACCTGATCTTTGACACCGGCGTTTTCCACACCCGAAAACACGCCGGGTACCAGGTGAAAATTACTGCATAAAGAACGGCATGGAGCCTCACACTGACCAGCACATCAGGAAAACGGAGAACCGTGAAACATACAGGATAATAAAATCGTCAAAAGAAGTGGCAGCTGGAAAATAAAGGCTGGCCGCTTTTTTATTGACGAATGGAGAGGTGGACAAATGAAAGTGTGGTTCCAAGCGATCGTGACGGCGATGCTAATGCTCGGTGTGGGGTATGTTGGTTATTCATGGGGAGTAACTGTGCAGAAAGACCTGGCAGAGCAAACCCTTGCGCAATTAAGAACAGCAAATGCTTCTCTGAGAGAGCAACTGCTGCAAGCGCACAGGGAGGAAAACCTTCTTGCCGACCGGGATGCCATGATCGACGCGTTCGACGCTATGGATGACAAAGGGGGAGCTTTTGAAATCTCCGAGGAAGAGTTGAAGTCAATGGAAAGCGACCCGTCCAGCCGTGACTACAAGCAAGTGCTTCGCCGGTTTGTGAAAGAAAAGCTCAACAAGGAGCTGGACAGCTTCCAAACGATCAGTCGGACGGTCAATCCGCGGCGTTTGCTGGTTACCACGACTGATCAGACGGCCATCGACATAGAGATGAAAAAATGGAACAACCGCGGCGGAATCTGGACCGTGGAACGATTCAACGATGTATCCTTGAAAGGCAATGCCACGCTCGGGATACCCGACGACCGATATCGTCAGATGCGAGTAGAAGATGCCCCGGAGGATGTCAAAGCGTGGGCGGCCCAACGGATGGCATCGCCTGACTGGAAGACGGAGTTCCTCAGAAAAGAAGGAAAGACGTATGTTTTGATAAAAACTTCCGCAAGCGAAACGGATTCGGTTGAATTGGAAGACATCCATTTTTGGGCCGAAGAGATTTTTGTTACGTATCAGACTTATGACTATGGGAAAAGCAAGGATCGCTCCTTGATCAACGACTATCTGCTGATCGAAGTCATTTACGATGCAAAAGCGGGAGTTGCTTTCGAGAAATCCCTTTCCGTTGTCGAATAGGCCCGTGTTCCCGTACAATGGAAAAAACATCACGTAAAGCGAGGAGTATCTGATGGCAATAAAAGCATATCTCTACGACAAATGCGGCACCTGCCGCAAAGCAAAGCAGTGGCTCAACAGCAGCGGCGTCGCCTTTGAAGAAATTCCGATTGTCGATGCCCCTCCTTCCAAAGAGGAGCTGCGCAGCATCTGGAAGGCCAGCGGGTTGGACCTGCGCAAGTTTTTCAATGTGAGCGGTCAATATTACCGCGAGCAGGGATTAAAGGACAAGCTGCCCCGGATGTCGGAAGAAGAGATGCTGGAACTTCTGTCGTCCAACGGCAAGCTGATCAAACGACCGCTGATCACCGACGGGCAGACGGTGACGGTCGGTTTTAAGGAAGAAGAGATGGAAAAAGCCTGGGGAGGCCGCTAGGATGTGCCCGCGTCAGCCTTCGCAACGACTGCACAGCCTCTCGTCTGCCATATTTACGGAGATGGCCCAGCGAAAGCAGGCGGTAGCGAAAACCAGACAGGTGATCGACCTGGGGATCGGCAGCCCCGACCAGCCGCCTGCCCCTCATCTCGTAGAGGCACTCGTTCGCGCCGTTCAACGGCCGGATGCCTACGGCTACCCCGGGTCGGAGGGCTCCCGCACCTTTCGCGAGGAAGTAGCCCGCTGGTACCAGTATCGCTTCGGCGTAGCGCTCGACCCGGAGTCGGAAGTCCATTCCCTGATGGGCTCCCAGGACGGGCTCGCCCACTTCGCGCTGGCCTGGGCAGACCCCGGAGACGCAGTGCTGGTGCCGGATCCCGGCTACCCGATTTACGCGGGAAGCGTACATCTGGCGGGAGCAGAGCTGTATCCCATGCCGCTGCGTGCGGAAAACGGCTATCTTCCCGATCTGGGGGCCATTCCGGATGAGATTGCCCGCCGTGCCAAGTTCATGATCCTGAATTATCCGAACAACCCGATTTCCGCAGTGGCGACGCTCTCCTTTTTCGAGGAGGTCGTCCGCTTTGCCAAAACGTACGACATGATCGTGGTGCATGATCTCGCCTACTCGGAAATGGCGTTTGACGGCTACCGACCACCCAGCTTCCTGCAGGCCGCAGGGGCGAAAGAGGTAGGCATCGAGTTCAACTCCTTTTCCAAGAGCTTCAACATGGCCGGCTGCCGCATCGCCTACGTCGTGGGCAATGCCGAGATCATCCGGCCGCTCGCGGTGGTGAAATCAAACGTGGATTACGGGGTGTTCGCTGCGGTGCAGGAGATGGCGGTGGCAGCCCTGCGCAGCGATCGGGAAGGAAACAGTCCCAACGGAGTGGGCCTTTTTTACCAGAAGCGACGGGATGCGCTGTTATCCGCTTTGGCAGAGGTCGGGTGGGAAATTACCCCGCCAAAAGCAACCATGTTTGTCTGGGCGCCGATTCCAAAAGGATGGACTTCCCGTGAGTTCGCGTTTGCCGTACTGGAAGAGGCGGGGGTTGTGGTGATCCCGGGGAGCGCGTTTGGCAAAGAAGGGGAAGGCTACGTTCGCATCGCCCTGGTGCAGCCGCCGGACGTGCTGGCGGAAGCAGCGGCGCGGATCGGGGCGTCCGGTGTCTTAAAAAAACGGTCTGCTTCCTGGTAAGCAGGAATAGAGAGATCATCGGGTGGATAAGATAGTTTTGGTGTTGGTTGAAGGGTAACACAGGTTGAAATAATTCCTACATTGTATTGACTATAAAGTGGCTCGTTTGATATGATGTAGGGTGTAAGCAAGTAAGATATTCCAAGGAGGTATATTACATATGGCACAACGTCTGGTTGGTCTTCCGGCTCCTGACTTTACCATGGAAACAGCACTTGGAAACGGCAAGGATTTCGGTAAAGTATCCTTGTCCGACTACAAAGGCAAATGGCTCATTCTGTTCTTCTATCCACTCGACTTCACTTTCGTTTGCCCGACAGAGATCATCGCGCTCAGCGACGCAATCGAAGACTTTAAAGATCTGGATGCGGAAGTTCTCGGTGTATCCACCGACTCCAAACACTCCCACCGCGCATGGATCAATACTCCACGCGACCAAAACGGTCTGGGCGGCCTGAACTATCCGCTGGCGTCCGACATCCTGAAAACAACTGCTCGCGATTACGGCGTTCTCGATGAAGAAGCAGGTATCGCATTCCGCGGTCTCTTCATCATCGATCCAGAAGGAATTCTGCGTTATCAAGTCGTAACCGACCTCAACGTCGGCCGTTCCGTAGACGAGACACTTCGCGTGCTGCAAGCACTGCAATCCGGCGGCCTCTGCCCGGCTAACTGGCGTCCAGGCGAAGCACAGCTGACTGCGAAGTAATAGCATACAAAATTTGCTTGGTTTGGCAAGGGTCTAACTCACAGTCGTTAGACCCTTTTTTTAAATCACCCCAAATCAGAAAGGAGCTGTATGATTCATGCGCTTACGTGAAGAACTGCCTGATTTTCCCGGTGTAACGGAGTGGGTAAACGGTCAGGTGAGCAAAGCAGATCTGGCAGGCAAACCGGTGTTGGTTCACTTCTGGTCGGTCAGCTGCTACATGTGCAAGGAATCCATGCCGCAAATCAATGAGTGGCGGGAAAAGTACGCAGCAAATGGACTGCAGGTAGTCGGAATCCATATGCCGCGTTCGGAGGCAGACACGAATATCGAGACGATCAAGGCAACCATCGCCGAGTACAACCTGGTACACCCCATTGCCATCGACAACCAGATGAAAACGACGGATGCATTCCAAAACGAATACGTGCCGGCGTTTTACCTGTTTGACGAGAGCCTTCAACTGCGCCACTTCCAGGCTGGTGAAAAAGGCTTGAATCTGGTGAAAAAACGTCTGAATCGAATTTTGGGTATTGAAGAGGAATCCTAGAAAGTTTGTCCAATATGTAGGGGTATATTGATGTGGAATGTTCGCCCCTGCGGGACCTGGGTGTGGCTCGCTAGGAGGAAAATCGGCGTAGGATTGCCACTAAGAGGGAGGATTGCGTAAGATGGAATTTCCAAAAAATCTTCGTTACAGTGAAGAGCATGAGTGGGTTCGCGTGGAAGGAAACAAGGCCTACATCGGCATCACTGCATTTGCACAATCTGAGTTGGGCGATATCGTGTTTGTTGAACTCCCCGAGGTAGGAGCAACGGTAAAACAGGATGAGCCATTCGGCAGCGTAGAATCTGTGAAGACTGTTTCTGAACTGTATGCTCCTGTCAGTGGCAAGGTCGTGGAAGTAAACGGCGAGCTGGAGACGGCTCCAGAGCTGGTAAACTCTTCTCCGTATGAGCAAGCGTGGATGATCGTCGTGGAATTGTCTGACCCAAGCGAGCTGGATAAGCTGATGGACGCTGACAAATACGAAGCGATGGTAAAAGAATAAGGTTCACGAAAGGGAAAAGTCGGGCGTATTGTCCCGACTTTTTCTTTTGCATTAGGAAACCACCATCATGTTGCCTTTGGCCAGCAACTGCTCAAACTCATGAGCCGGAAGCGGTTCGCTGAACAGATAGCCCTGCAGGAAGTTGCAGCGCAGTTTTCGCAGAAGTTCCAGCTGTTCGTTTGTTTCCACTCCCTCTGCCGTCACGCTCAGGCTGAGTCTGTGTGCCATCGCGATAATCGCCGTCGGGATGTTTGCATCTTCCGTAATGTCACGAACAAAGGCTTTGTCGATTTTCAGCGAGTCAATCGGGAATCGCTTCAAATAGGAAAGGGAGCTGTATCCCGTACCAAAATCGTCTATGGAAATATGTATCCCCATTTTCCTCAGGGTAAGCAGTTTCTCTACCACATGGTCAATATTTTGAATCGCGATGCTCTCGGTAATCTCCAGTTCGAGGAAGTGCGGATCCATTCCCGTATCCCGCAGAACTTGTTCAATGATCGCCACCAGGTCGTCTTGCTCGAACTGTATGGAAGAGAGGTTAACGGCGACGCTGACCGGGGGAAATCCGGCCAACTGCCACGACTTGTTCTGTCTGCAGGCGGTCCGCAATACCCATTCCCCGATGGAAGTAATGAGTCCCGTTTCTTCCGCCAACGGGATAAACTCCTCAGGGGAAATCACTCCCAGCTCGGGATGCATCCACCTCAGCAGCGCCTCCATTCCTGTGATACGCCCGGTGTGCATGCATACTTTCGGCTGGTAATACAGCTGCAGTTCGTTCCGCTCAACGGCCAAGCGCAGATGATGCTCGAGGAGCAGCTTGCGGTCGGTCTCTTCCTGCATGTCGGGAGTGAACTGGCGGTAGTTGTTCTTTCCTTCTCTTTTTACGCGACGCATGGCCATGTCCGCATGTTTGATCAGAATTTCCGGGTCCGTTCCGTCACTGGGATAAATACTGATGCCGATACTGGCAGAGGCGTACACCTGATGATTTTTCAAGTGGAACGGTTCTGACAGGGATTCGCGGATTCTGTCGGCAATGTTGTCAATCATGCCGCGTTCGGCAATGGACGGAAGCAGGACGATAAATTCGTCCCCGCCGAGGCGGGACAGGAAGTCATCCGAACGGATGCACGCTAAGAGACGCTGCGTTGCCATAAGAAGAAGCAGGTCGCCCACTTCATGGCCAAAGGTGTCGTTTATCTGCTTGAATTTGTCCAACCCGATGAACAGAATGGCCACCTGATGGTGCTGTCTTGCAGCCGTTTCCAATGCTTGTTCCAGTTGTTCATAGAACAGGTTCCGGTTGGGCAGATCCGTCAAGAAATCGTGGTAGGCCCGGTGCATGATCGTGCCTTGCGACTCTTCCAACACCGACATCATGACATTAAACTCCTGCTCCAAGTCCGAAATCTCGTCCGTTCCGGTCAGGCGGACTCGAGCGGAAAAATCCTTGGTTTGACTAATGGTTTTTATGCTTGTAATCAGTCCGGAAAGTCTGGATAAAATGACTTTTTCCAAAAAATACAGGATCACAACGGTAAAGATGATACCGGTAATCATAAGGGAAGCCAGATAATACAGCAAGCTGGATTTGCCCTGAAAGTAGATGGAGCGAGGTTTCTCGAACTGCAAAACAAATGCCGGATTCCCATACAGGTCGTACACCAGTGCGTTTGCTTGAATCTTGTTCTCATCTTTTTCGCTGATCCAGACGGATCCTTCGGGCAGTTCGGCTTCAACAGGAATGGGCGTATTTTTGTACAAAGAGAGCTGCAGCAGATTGCGCGTGAGAGCGGATTGGTATTTCACGTAATGGCTGTCGATGTAGTATCCGGCAATCAAGGTTCCGCGAATCGGCCCTGTTTTATCGCTCCGAATAATGGGCAGAGAGGCTACTGCGGCAGGCTTGTCTTCTAGAATCAACAACCCCGATTTGGATGAATCGTGATGAGTGTGACGCAGGAAGAGATCCTGTCGCTGATGAATTTGCCGGATCAGTTCCGGTGAGACGGGAACCTCTTGATCCGCAAGCATGTCATACCCTTTTTGGTACACGATATCGCCCTTGGCATTCAACAACAACAGGAAGTTTATGTGATGGATGGCGAACGTTTCGTCCGGGAAATTTCTTGTTACAAAAGGATGGTTGCGTCCTTCGGAAACGTTGGCGTCCTGAATAAACGCGTAGGTATCGTCCCGTGTGGCGTAGTCCCTGCTGGTGGAGACCAAATCTTCCACTCCCGCAGAAAAAGAGTTGAGTACTCGGCGCATATCCTCCCGGGTATCTTTCTCTTCCATCCATGAAAAGCTTCCAAGCAAGATCAGCAGCGAAGCCAAGTACAGGATAATCAGCAAGCCGGCTGTCGTAATGCCAATCGTCGCGATCGTCTTCTTTCGCAGCGTCATACTATCCTCCGTTACAAAGGTGGGGCGTCAAGCCTGTTTTTGAGTATGTACCCTCATCGACAGGAAAATAAACCTATGGTCCTGAAGTGTCGGACTAGTCGGGAAACGATGGTCATTCCCGCCTTTTTTCGTTACAATAGGGATACGCTCTGTAACCTGCGGCCCAACTGGTATGATTTTGGTCTGGAGATTTTAGCGCTTTCTGGTCTACAATTGCAGATATTACAGATCATTCGTGCAAACGCATGGATCGTTTCGCGAAAGGGAGGGAGAGATTATGAGTTTTTGCTGCGGAGCCGGAATGATTGGCTCGATTGGTTCTGTCCGCCACTCCAAGACACTGGTGCACAACGTGCCGATCCTGTTCTGCCCGGTATGTGACCGAATCGAAGTTCATCCTGCTATTGAGGGTGAATACGAAATTTTAGTAGAATATGCTCAGGGAGATAACGCGCCGGAAGTCGATTTTGCCGACTTTGTTCGTGTTGACAATAAATCTGATTTGTTTGAGAATTGTACAATGACGGATGATGCAGCGAGCTATGCAGACATCCTGAAGCAGCAGATTGATCTTTCGCTTGATCTATTTGGCGTGGCCAGGGACTTAAACGACGACGCATGGCGGGAAGCCCTGAAGCATCGTCTGAAGCGGTTGAGCGAACGATTGAAGCAGTACAATAAACGCAAGGAAATGTCGCAGCGTAGCGCATGATTGAGTCCACTTGGGAGGCTGTGTAAATGTTTCATTTGAAAGGTGTTCACCACATCGCACTCAACTGTCGCGATGTCGTGAAAGTAGCTCTTTTTTTTAAAGATATATTGGAGGTTCCGATCCCATCCGAACACCTGGTAGAAGGAGCGCCCATCTACTTTCAAATCGGCACTTACACAAGAATTGGCCTTCATCCCCATTCGGGAGAAGAAGGGCGAAACGGGGTAGGGCAAATTGACCACATTGCCTTTTCCGTCACAAGCAGGGCTGAACTGGACTATCTGGTGGATAAACTGGAGGCGGAAAACATCTGTTACCGCGGTCCGATTCAGCGACCCGCGAGCTTTAACCTCTATTTTGAGACCCCGGAAGGCCATCACCTCGAAGTGAGATTGGATAAAGACGAATATGACGATTACGACGCCTGACGATCGGTCAGGCGTTTTTATATGGTGGCCACTAGGAAAGGGTTCGGGGCCCCGCCCGGTGAAGCGTTAGCTAATGCCGGGTGGGTTTTCTTATCGTGTAGGAAAGTTTAAGGGCTTCACCGTGTGAAAGCGTCCTGAAATAAACTTTCCGGAACGCATAAAAAGTTTCCTCTAACGAAGAACCAGCTTCTTCGAGAGGGCTTCAATCGAAGCTTTTTTTATATTCGTGTTGTCGAGAAAAAGACATCGGCAAAGACAAGAGCTGACATGACTTCCTACCGCTCGTCAAAGGATTCGACCCAGTCGCCCCCGAACCTCAAAGCAGTGAAGAGGGGGATGGCGTGATGTTGGGGACATTGACTTTCTTGTTGGCCGCTTTTGTGGAACGCCTGGGGCATAAAGCCCATTTGCGGCTGCTGATGGCCGGTTGGGAAAAGCGCGTGGGAATTGTCGTGGAAGATCGGCATATGCAGTTCTGCCTGACGTTTTCCGGCAGCGGAGTAGAATGGGCGGAGTGGCAGGAAGACCAGAAGGCCGATCTGGTGCTGCGCGGCCGGGAAGCTGATCTGATGATGCTGTTCGGCGGTGAAGAGCTTGTCTATCTACGGGCCAAACAGATTGTGTATGTGAAGGGACAAATACGCGATCAATTAAAGATGGATGCGCTGCTGAGGTTGACGTGTTAGACGAGAGGAGGCAGATCCGCTGTCGGATCAAGCCTCTTCTTTTTTGGCAAAAGTCCGAATTGTTTTCCCTGCGTGATATAATAAATCCGACGTTTATCCAACAAGGAGGGAGTTGCCGTATGACGACAGCGCTGCCGTTAAAAGACAGGATTGCTGCGAGAGAGGCGACCATTTTTGAGACCTTCGATCACTTGCACGCACATCCCGAGATTAGCTGGAAGGAAGTGGAGACCACCCGTTATCTCGCGGAGCGAATGCGCAAGCTTGGGCTGAAAGTGACCACATTCGACGACTGTACAGGATTGGTTGCCGAGTGGGGCGAGGGCAAACCCGTCGTGGGACTTCGAACAGATATTGACGCCCTCTGGCAGGAAGTAAACGGGGAATGGCGGGCCAATCATTCCTGCGGGCACGACGCTCACATGACGATCGTGCTGGAGGCAGTGGAGTCGTTGATCGCTTCCGGTTACCAACCGCCGGGAACGTTGAAAATCCTGTTCCAGCCTGCAGAAGAGAAGGGAACAGGGGCATTAAAACTGATTGAAAAAGGCGTCGTGGATGATATCGACTACCTGTACGGCGTCCATCTCAGACCCATTCAGGAGATGGCGGCGGGGGATGCGGGACCGGCGATTTACAACGGTGCGGCGATGTTTATGTACGGGGAGATTACCGGTGTATCCGCCCACGGCGCACGGCCGCATCTGGGGATCAACGCCATCGAGGTGGCAAGCGCGATTGTGAATGGACTTGGAAGCATCCACACCAATCCGGTGATTCCGGCAACGGTGAAAATGACCATGCTGCAGGCAGGAGGGGAAAGTTACAACATCATTCCCGACAAGGCCCGTTTCGCACTTGACCTGCGCGCCCAAACCAACCAGCAGATGGACGATCTGGTCGAGCGCGTCAATCAGGTCATTGCCGGTGTGTCCGCCATGTTCCAGGCCGAGATCCAGGTCAGCACCGGCTCCCGCATGGTGGCGGCGGAAGTGGACGATCAGGCGAAGGCACTTATGGAACAGGCGATTGTAGACGTGCTGGGAGAGGATCACTTGCGCCCGGCGCCTGTCAGCCCGGGAGCGGAAGACTTCCACTTCTATACGGTGGAACGGCCACAGATCAAAGCGACAATGCTCGCGCTCGGCTGTGATCTTCAGCCGGGACTGCATCATCCCCATATGCGGTTTGACCGCTCGGCACTGCTGAAGGGTGTAGAGATCCTGGCCCGGGTTGTGGTGCGGACGTTTGAACAAAAGGCATGAGCGGCGAGGTGAACGTTTCGGTTCACCTCGCTTTTTTGAGTGTATAAGAATTTATAAATTTGGACATCGAATACAACCACAAGGAAAGGGTTCGGGGCCCCAGCCGACACCAGCGTTAGCTAAAGTCGGCTGGGTTTTCTTATGCATAAACGACTGTGAACAAGCTTTCACATTTTCTTCACACCTAAAAAATAAAATACTGTAGCTTATTTGGTTAAATGTGATATACTAATTACAAATCGAACGATAAATAAAAGGCATAATACGTGAGATACATTGGGAAGGAGAACGTTCACACATGGAAACCAAGACGGTTCAACAACTTGCAGACGTACTGGCAGCAGCCAACACGCATTACAATCTGCCGGTAGCCCAACTTGTCGAGATGGCAGTAAAACGCGGGGAAGGCATCCTGACCGACAAAGGGGCGCTCAACGCGTTGACAGGGAAGTTTACAGGCCGATCGCCCAAAGACAAGTTTGTGGTGGACGAAGCCTCTGTGCGCGACAAAATCAACTGGGGTGCGGTGAACCAACCGATCTCCACAGACAAGTTCCAGGCGCTGTACGAGGATGTGCTGGAGTACCTGCAGGGAAAAGAACTGTTCGTCTTTGACGGCTTTGCCGGAGCAGACAAAACCTACCGTCTTCCGATCCGCGTGGTGAACGAATTTGCATGGCACAATCTGTTTGCGCGTCAACTGTTCATCCGTCCGACCGAGGAAGAACTGGCTCAGCATGAAGCGGAATTTACCGTGATCTACGCGCCGACGTTCAAAGCCAACCCGGCTGTTCACGGAACCAACTCCGAAACATTCATTATGATCAGCTTTGAGCAAAAAACAGTGCTGATCGGCGGAACGGAATACGCGGGCGAGATGAAAAAGTCCATCTTCAGCGTGATGAACCTGCTGCTCCCTGAGCGCAACGTGCTCTCCATGCACTGCTCCGCCAACGTGGGCAAAGATGGCGACGTAGCCCTTTTCTTCGGCCTCTCCGGTACGGGTAAAACGACCCTCTCCGCCGACCCGGACCGTTTCCTGATCGGCGACGACGAACACGGCTGGTCCGACAACGGGGTGTTCAACATCGAGGGCGGCTGCTACGCCAAGTGTATTCGCCTGTCGGAAGAAGGCGAGCCGCAAATCTGGAAAGCCATTCAATTTGGCACGGTGCTGGAAAACGTCGAGGTCGATCCGGCGTCCCGCCAAGCCGATTACGATAGTGAAAAGTACACGGAAAACACCCGTGCCGCCTATCCGGTGGAAGCCATTCCGGGCGCGGTAATCCCGGGCGTAGGCGGTCATCCGAACGTCATCATTTTCCTGACCGCAGACTCCTTCGGCGTGCTCCCGCCGATCTCCAAACTGAGCAAGGAGCAGGCCATGTACCACTTCCTCTCCGGCTACACCAGCAAAATGGCCGGTACCGAGCGCGGCATCACCACACCGCAGACGGAGTTCTCCACCTGCTTTGGCTCTCCGTTCCTACCGTTGCACCCGGTCGTATACGCCGAGATGCTGGGCAAAAAGATTGACGAGCACAATGCAGAGGTGTACCTCGTTAACACCGGTTGGACCGGCGGACCAGTTGGCGTCGGCAAGCGTATGAAGCTGGCGTATACCCGCGCGATGGTAACGGCTGCGCTGAACGGCGATCTGGAAAAAGTGGAGTACGTGACCGATGCGACCTTCGGTGTGCAGGTGCCGACTTCCTGCCCGAACGTTCCTGCAGAAGTGCTGCAGCCGCGCAACACCTGGGAAGACAAGGAAGCGTACGACAAGCAAGCGCGCGAACTGGCGAGCCGTTTTGTTGAAAACTTCCGGAAGAAGTTCCCGAATGCGGCGGATATTGCCAAGGCAGGCCCGCAACTCGGTTAATGAAGACGACCACAGGCTGTTGTTATCCGCATGATGACAACAGCCTGTGCCTTTTTATATCCGTAGTTTGAAAGTGAAAAAACTATCATTTGTCAATAAAATCTGATACGATAGGCATTAAAACGAGTATCTCTTTTGTATATATCAGTCATACTGATATATAAAGGAGGCCGAAGGAAATGGGGAAAAAGATGATGAACTATACTGTTCAAAAGACTCGACCTGCCGTTGCTCCCAGCCTTTTTGAAAAAGAAGCTGTACGCGTTCAAGCATGGACCCAAAAAGCTGGCATATCCAACGATCAAATGAATAAGCATCTAAAAGATGTTTTGAACAAATTTCGCAACAGAAAAAATCCGTAGGAGCTGCTTACGTTTATGTCGTACAAGCCCCTTCTTGTAGTAGATACAAACGTATTTATTAATGCTTATTGGCCCGAAATAGGGAAGAACATGAGTTGCGATGAAGAGATTACTCGTCTTGTAAAGGATGGAAAGGTACATCTGGGGATGTCCAATGCAACAGCAGACGAACTGGCTATCATTGCTTCTTCTGCTATTTCTTTAGCTCAGGAGTCAGACTCTTTTGAATTATACATGATCATTGCGGATTTTATGAGACGGGCCAGACCATACTGGATTCCAAAACCTGTACCAAGACGTGAAATTTCGATCCATGATGATAACGATCTTAAATTTCTCTTTTTGGCTATTCAACTTGGTGCTGATTACCTCATCACGAACGACAAAGAAAGTGGTCTCCTTGATCTAAGTATAGAAGAAACCAATCAGGTGAAAGTAGTACAGCCACTTAGATTTGTTCGTGATTATACGACCAATCAATTGCATCGAAACCCCAATAAAATTGAAAAAGTGGATAAAAAATGACATTGCATTGGTCAACACCGATATAGTGGACACTGAAAAAAACACCGAGGAAGCAAGCTGGCGTCGATATTCAACTGACGTCAGCTTTTTTCGTGTATAAGAATTTATAAAATTGGACATCCCATACAGCCACTAGAGAAGTGTTCGGGGCCCCAGCCGACACCAGCGATCGCTTAAGTTGGCTGGGTTTTCTTAGGTTCCACTGTGAACGATCGTTGTTTTAAAAAGTGTATGACTTTCTCAATTCGCCTTTGCGCCTCTTCCATTGTCCATATAAACCTCCTATCTTGTCATTTCCAACCACCTTTTTTGGACTTTATTCTCCACCTCATGTCAGGTATCCCCAGCTCTTTTTGCCCCTTCTTAGCCATATACATGGGTTTGCCGCCAGGGTGTTTTCCAATGTCTACTTCTTCCTGACGGCTTTTTTGCTTTTTTTGGATAAAATAAGCGGGTGCCCAGAGTAAAGAGAGGACTTTCTAAATATAATGATTTAAAAATTACAGATATGTTCCATTCCTTGCTTTATAATTATTCTTATTATAAGATAGTAATTGAGAATGGATTGAGAATAACCCAGCTCATTTAATCGTGACGGAGGGAAAAAACATGACAGCAGTACCGCATTTGCAGATAAAAAATCTTCGTGCAAAAATCGAAGACAAAGAGATTCTGAAAGGCCTCAACCTGGAGATCAAGGGCGGCGAAGTGCACGCCATCATGGGTCCGAACGGAACGGGTAAATCTACTCTGGCTTCCACGCTGATGGGCCACCCGAAATACGAAGTAACCGAAGGCGAAGTGCTGTTGAACGGAGAAGATGTACTGGAAATGGCAGTCGACGAGCGCGCGCGTGCCGGTCTGTTCCTGGCCATGCAGTATCCATCCGAAATCAGCGGTGTGACCAACACCGACTTCCTGCGTTCCGCAATCAACGCGCGCCGCGGTGAAGGCAACGAGATTTCCCTGATGAAGTTTATCCGCGAACTGGACAAGAAAATGGCCGCCCTGGAAATGGATGAGTCCTTTGCGCACCGCTATCTGAACGAAGGTTTCTCCGGCGGTGAGAAGAAACGCAACGAGATCCTGCAAATGATGATGCTGGAGCCGAAAATCTGTATTCTCGACGAGATCGACTCCGGTCTCGACATTGACGCGCTCAAAGTGGTGGCGAACGGCGTGAACGCAATGCGCTCCGCAGAACGCGGTTTCCTGATTATCACCCACTACCAGCGCCTGCTGAACTACATCAAGCCTGACTTCGTTCACGTGATGATGCAGGGCCGCATTGTCAAGTCCGGCGGTCCCGAGCTGGCAGAGCGTCTGGAGGCAGAGGGCTACGATTGGATCAAAGAAGAACTCGGTATCGTTGATGAAACCGTAAACGCAAACGTGTAGGAGAGGGAGGGCATTAGTGAGATGAGTGTGGAAATGCAGCTCCGCTTCGACCGCGAAGCAATTACGGAGTACTCCAAGGCAAATCAGGAGCCGGCCTGGTTTCTGGAAAAGCGTCTCTCGGCCCTTGAGGCTGCAGGCAAGCTGGGGCTTCCTGTTCTGGAGAAGACCAAGATCGACAAGTGGAACATCGAGCAGTTTTTGCCGTTCCAGACGAGCGGTAAAGCGGCAGGAAAAGCCGAATTGGACGACGTGGTGAAGGCGCAAATCGACGTTGACGCGGTGAAAAACCTGCTGGTTCAGAAAAACGCGTCCATCGTGTACCACGCAACAACAGAGGAACTGGCGAAGCAAGGTGTCATATTCACGGATCTGGCCACTGCTCTGCGCGAGCACGGCGATTTGGTGCAAAAATACCTGTTGAATGTGGTGAAATACGATGAACATAAATTGACGGCCCTGCATACGGCCGTTGTAAACGGCGGTGTATTCCTCTACGTGCCGAAAAACGTGGTCGTGGAAGTTCCGCTGCAAGCCGTATTCGAAGTGGCCGGGGAAGACGCGCTGCTCTGTCCTCACGTTTTGATCGTGGCGGAAGCCCACAGCAAGGTGACGTATGTGGACACGTACGTGTCTATAGAGGGCGTCAACATGGTGGCGAACAGCATCGTGGAAGTGTATGTCGGACCGGGCGCTTCTGTACAGGTAGCCTCCGTTCGCTCCCTGTCGGAAAACGTCCATGACTACACATTCCGCCGCGCCGTGGTCGATCGCGACGGTCACATGGAATGGATTTTGGGTGAAATGAACGATGGCAACACGGTGGCCAACAACACCACTGTTTTGAAAGGCAACGGTTCCCGTGCAAATACCAAGACCGTTTCGATCGGTACCGGCACCCAGCGTCAAAACCTGACTTCCCAGGTTCAGCACATCGGAACCCACTCCGAGTCCGACATGGTGAGCAAGGCCGTGATGACCGGAGAAGCAGTCTCCATTTTGAACGGGATCACCAAAATTGAGAAGGGCGCGGAAAAGGCGAACGGCGAGCAGGCGGAAAACATCCTCATGCTCAGTGAAAAAGCGCGCGGTGACGCCAATCCGATCCTGCTCATTGACGAAGATGACGTAAAAGCAGGCCACGCAGCATCCGTAGGACGTGTGAGTGAAGAAAGCCTTTACTATCTCATGTCCCGCGGCATTACGCGCCAAGAAGCGGAACGACTGATCATTCTCGGATTCCTTGACCCTGTCGTAGCAGAGATCCCGATCGAAGAAGTGAAAAACAGACTTCGTCAGGCGCTCGAAAGGAAGTTGGGCTAATGAACGCCAAGGAGCTTAGGCAATACTTTCCCATCCTCAATCAGGAAGTAAACGGCCATCCGCTTGTTTATCTGGACAATGCGGCTACGTCGCAGAAGCCGATTCAAGTGATTGAGGCGTTAGACAAGTACTACAAGGAATACAATTCCAACGTGCACCGCGGTGTACATACGTTGGGCTCCAAGGCGACAGACGGTTATGAAGGCGCCCGGGAAAAGGTCCGCGCCTTCATCAACGCCAGGGAAATGGCGGAAGTCGTCTTTACCCGCGGAACGACAACCGCGGTGAACATGGTGGCAAACGGCTACGCTCGCGCTATTCTGAAGCCCGGTGACGAGATTGTCACTACAGTGGTGGAGCACCACAGCAACTTCATTCCGTGGCAGCAGGCAGCCAAGGCTACCGGCGCCACCTTCAAGTTCATCCCGCTTCAAGAAGACGGTACGGTCTCCCTGGAAGCGGTGAAAGATACCATTACGGCCCATACTAAGATTGTCGCCATCCACCACATCTCCAATGTGCTGGGTGATACGACCCCGGTGAAGGAAATCGCCGAGATTGCCCATCAGCACGGAGCCATCCTGTTCGTCGACGGAGCGCAGGGCGCCCCGCATAAAAAGATCGACGTGCAGGAGCTGGATTGCGACTTTTACGCGTTTTCCAGCCACAAGATGTGCGGACCGACCGGCGTCGGCGTACTCTACGGCAAGCGCGCGCTGCTGGAGCGGATGGAACCGTTTGAGTTCGGCGGGGAAATGATTGACTTCGTCGAACTGTACGACTCCACCTGGAAGGAGCTTCCGTGGAAATTTGAAGGAGGAACGCCGATCATCGGCGGCGTCATCGGTTTGGGAGCAGCCATCGACTTCCTCAACGAGATCGGTCTGGAGAACATCGAACGGCATGAGAAAAAACTGGTCTCCTACGCGATGGAGCAAATGCGTGAGATTGATGGTTTGACTGTCTACGGTCCGAAAACGGATCGAAGCAGCTTAATTACGTTTAACCTGGCAGACGTTCATCCGCACGACCTGGCAACGGTGCTGGACAGCCACGGCATTGCGGTGCGTGCAGGTCACCACTGCGCACAGCCGCTGATGAAATGGCTGCAGGTAACAGCCACCGCCCGGGCAAGCTTCTATCTGTACAATACGGAGGAAGAAGTGGACGTATTTGTCGCCGGGTTGAAAAAGACAAAGGAGTACTTTGGAAATGTCTTCTCTTGATGATCTGTACCGCCGAGTCATTATGGACCACTACCAGAAGCCTCGCAACCGCGGCAAGCTGGACGAATCGGAAGGACTTATCGTTAACTTGAATAACCCGACCTGCGGCGACAGCATTTCACTTTCTCTGAAAGTAGAGAACGGCAAGGTGACAGACGCCAGATTCCTGGGCGAAGGCTGCTCGATCAGCATGTCTTCCGCCTCGATGATGACGGAAGTGATCAAAGGAAAACCGGTCGAGGAGGCGCTCAAGCTGGCCCAGATCTTCTCTGACATGATGCAGGGCAAAGAGATTGACGACTCTGTCGACCTCGGCGATATTGAGGCGCTGCAGGGAGTAGCCAAGTTCCCGGCACGCATCAAGTGCGCGACACTGGCCTGGAAAGCGTTGGAGCAGGGTATCAAACAGGCAGAACAATCATAAACAAGGAAGGTGATTTACCATGGCAAAGAAAGCCCCTGAAATACAGGATTACCAGTACGGCTTTCACGACAAGGACGTCTCCGTCTTCCGTACGAAGAAGGGCTTGACCCGCGAGATCGTCGAAGAAATCTCGCGCATCAAGGGCGAACCGGAATGGATGCTGGAGTTCCGTCTGAAGGCGCTGGACATTTTCTACAGAATGCCGATGCCAAAATGGGGCGGCGATCTGGACGATTTGAACTTTGACGACATTACCTACTACGTCAAGCCGTCCGAAAAGACCGGCCGCAGTTGGGACGAAGTACCGGAAGAGATCAAGGCGACTTTTGACAAGCTGGGAATTCCGGAAGCGGAGCAGAAGTTCCTGGCGGGCGTATCGGCCCAATACGAGTCCGAGGTCGTGTACCACAACATGCAGGAAGACCTGGAGGCAAAAGGCGTTCTCTTCACGGACATGGATTCCGCGGTGAAGCTGTACCCGGATATCGTGAAGGAATACTTTGCTACCGTGATCCCGCCTGCTGACAACAAGTTTGCGGCTCTGAACTCGGCTGTGTGGTCCGGCGGTTCCTTCATCTACGTGCCAAAAGGCGTGAAGGTGGAAACTCCGCTGCAGGCGTACTTCCGCATCAACTCGGAGAACATGGGTCAGTTCGAGCGTACGCTGATCATCGTCGACGAAGACGCCTTCGTTCACTACGTAGAGGGCTGTACAGCGCCGATTTACAGCACGGACTCGCTGCACTCGGCAGTCGTTGAGATCATCGTAAAAGAGCGCGGTCGCTGCCGCTACACCACCATCCAAAACTGGTCCAACAACGTGTACAACCTCGTGACCAAACGCGCAGTTGCCTATGCGGATGCCACCATGGAGTGGATTGACGGCAACATCGGCTCCAAGCTGACCATGAAATATCCGGCCGTCGTGATGAAGGGGCCACGCGCCAAAGGCACCGTTCTCTCCATCGCGGTTGCGGGCAAAGGACAGCATCAGGACGCCGGCGCGAAAATGATTCACCTGGCTCCGGACTGCACGTCCACAATCATTTCCAAGTCGATCTCCCGCGACGGCGGAAAGGTGACCTACCGCGGTCTGGCACAGTTCGGCCGCAAGTCGGACGGCTCCAAGTCCAACATCAAGTGCGACACGCTGATTTTGGATAAGTTGTCCACGTCCGACACGATTCCGTACAACGAAATCATGAACGACAACATTACTCTGGAGCACGAAGCGACCGTTTCCAAAGTGTCCGAGGATCAGCTCTTCTACCTGATGAGCCGCGGTCTCACCGAAGCGGAAGCAACCGAGATGATCGTCATGGGCTTCATCGAGCCGTTTACGAAAGAACTGCCGATGGAGTACGCGGTTGAAATGAACCGACTGATCAAGTTCGAGATGGAGGGCTCCATCGGGTAAGACAGTGTGGAAGAAGCATGCCTTTTGCGGAAGGCATGCTTTTTTCCACGTACATACCTGTTTGGAGGAAATATCTCATATGAATAGGAATGTGGTAAACCAGATTCTCTCTCATTGTACGCGAATGTTTCGCTGTGAAGGTGACTTGTACCAGACGGAAGAAGCGGATGTGCTGCTGGCTGTCTTCCCCGCGACACGCAAACGGGGATGGTGGACGTACGTTACGCTGGAATTGCATCGCACCGGCAAAACGGAATGTGCCATGTACTCGTACCGGTTTGAACCACGGTTGATCCCGATCCTGGGACATGCAGCCCGGCAGGTACAAAAACGATGGGAGCAAAAGGGACTCCCGCTCCAATCCGGTGACGTGATTCCGCTGTGCGGACCGGTGGCCAAAGGGTCGCAGTTAAACAAAGGGCTGGTGACTCCGGCCTATTTTGAGGAGGAGGACTTTGCCTGTTTTACCAATGGCAGCGACGTGGTGCACATGATGATGATCCACGCCATCGCCGAAGCGGAGGCGGAATTTTTGGCACGGGAGGGCTTGGAGGCCTTGGAGGCTGTTTTCCGGCTGGCACAGGTAGATTCGCTGGATTTTGCCCGTTCCCCTGCCATCCAAGAGGGAGAGGGCGCGTGATGAATCCGATTAAGATGCGAGTGACGGTCGTGGTGGAGCATCAGGGAAGCATCTTGTTGATTAAAGAAAAGTCCGGTAATGAGCTTTATTACAGCCTCCCCGGCGGCAGCGTGGAATATCTGGAAACCATTCCGGAGGCGACGAGGCGCGAGGTGTGGGAGGAAACCGGCGTCCTGGTGGAATTTGTGCGGATGCTTTGGCTGGACGAACGTATCGATAAATCCGGGGACGGAAAACATACGGTAGGCGTAGGCGTGCTGGCAAGACCGGTAGGGGAGGATTCCACGCCCATCCCCGGCGGTGTAGACGACGAACAGATCGTCTGGTCTGGCTGGGTGACCTTGGACCAGTTTCGCAGCTGTCCGTTGTACAACCTGATTCGGCGTGATCAGGTGATCAAGGCTCTGAGCGAACCGGATTACAAACCTGATTACATCGGAAACGTGATATAAGGACGGACTTTCATGAAAGCAAAGCCGGGGATCCAGCTAAAATATAAACAGGTTTCTAAAAAATAGATAGATTCTCACTGAGAAAACGAGAAAAGACGTGATTCCAAGAAGAATCCGTGGTTGGCACACTTCTTGCTTTTAAAAACAGCAGCACCGAAAAGGGCAAAACCCCTGAAAAGGGGTGACGCAAAGCTACAGGGACTTCGTCCGAAATGGTCATGTTATGGTGCAATCTACATGAATGGAGGAAGATCTATGCAAAAGTGGATGGCCAAGCCATGGTTCGTCACCCTTCTTCTCGTTGCTACTACGGTGATTGTAGCAACAGCACCATTCCCGAGAAAATAGTCTTGCGTTTCGAATCCGTTTTTTAAGAAAAAATCGCTCTGCCTTGCGGGTAGAGCGATTTTTCTTATCGTGTAGGAAAGTTTAAGGGCTTCACCGTGTGAAAGCGTCCTGAAATAAACTTTCCGGAACGCATAAAAAGTTTCCTCTAACGAAGAACCAGCTTCTTCGAGAGGGCTTCAATCGAAGCTTTTTTTATGATGTTTGCTTTAACCCGTCAGGAAACCCGGTTCCATCAAAATGCTCATGTTGATGGAGGATAATGGTACTCATCAATTCCATTTCTGGACATGCTTTCGATATTCATTCTCTTCGTCAATGGTAAATTTCCCCCTGCGCTTCCAAAGATGATCAAGCAGGGCGGTTTTTCCGGGGAAAGCGGGACGGGTAAGGAAGTGTTTGCCCAAGCGGTTCATCATGAGAGTGACAGAAGGAAAGGTCCCTTCATTGCCCTGAACTGTTCTGCCATACCCAGGGATTTGTTTGAGGCAGAACAGTTTGGTTATGAAGAGGGAGCCTTTACCGGGGCAAAGAAAAATGGAAAGCCCGGTTATTTTGAAATGGCAAACGACGGCACCCTTTTTCTCGATGAAATCGGAGACATGCCCCTTGAGATGCAGACGAAGCTGCTTCGCGTGATTCAGGAACGACGGTACGACGGAATACATGATCAACCCGTACCTGCATTCGGGAGACCTTGAACGATTAATCAATTTTTCCGGAATTGCCGAATTCATAATCGAATTATATAAACAGTATGAAGATATTGAAGAGATTAGTATTCTCAACGGACCGGCCTGGTTAAAGGGAAGGAAAAACCGGGTGATCGAACCGCAAACAGACCTCCCGATTCTCTATGGTTCCAATGAGTATTACCTGCCGCAGGACAGGGAAAAGATTTCCCTTCTCCTGGAAACATACGAGAGTCAAAGTCAAACGTTCACACGAGACAATCTTTTCCTGCGAAAACATTACATCCCGTTGCCTGCTCAAAGAGTACTGGTTATCGTACAAAACGAAAAACGACTGGAAACAACCATCTTTAATTTGAATCTGTTCTTCAGCGGTTTGCTGCTGGTTTCCGGAATCTCCCTGGTGGCCATTCTGTGGAGAATCACGAGAAAGCAAATCTACTTGCTGAGTATGGAGCGAAAGCGGCTGGAGCTGGCGGAACAGTTTAAACGCTCGATGGACATGCTGCCCAATCTGCTGTTCAAGTGCCAGCGGAACGATCAGGGCGCCATCTCGTTTACGTATCTGGAAGGGACATCGCTTGAAAAAATGGGAGGCAAACCGCTGATGGATCAACTGCTGCCCTATGATCAGGTGCTGCCTCTGCTGAAGAGACATGAGAGGGAACTCTTGCAGGCCTTTCATGGGGAAACGGTCCAGTTTGAGATCAATGTGGGAGAAGAATTTTATCAAGCGGTTGTCAAACCCATCCCGCTCCATGAAAATGCTGATGTATTGGGAATTGCCGGGTATGCGACAGATATTACGGACCGAGTCCGATTGGAAAAGGAACTGGAAGCGGCAAGGGATGAGGCGTTGAAGCTTTCGCAGGCGAAGTCCACCTTTTTGGCGATGATGAGTCATGAGTTGCGAACACCCCTCCACTCTACGTTAGGAATGCTGGAATTGCTGCAGCAGACCACACTCACAACCACACAGCGTGAGTATCTCCATACGGCACAGACAGCGGGCAATGCGCTTCTGGTATTAATTAACGACCTCCTTGATCTTACGCGGCTGGAATTCGGCAAGATCCCTCTGAACAAGCGATCCTTTTCCATCTCGACTTTCATGAAAGAGGCCGCACAGCTCTTGACCGTTCTTGGGGAGAAGAAAGGGCTCTCCTTGACGTACTCGGTTTCCTCCTCCGTCCCGCCTGTAGTTGTGGGAGATTCGGATCGACTCAGGCAAATATTGGTGAATCTCATCGGAAACGCCATCAAGTATACGGAGCAGGGGAGTGTCAGGGTTCACCTTGAACGGGTCGGCGGCACGGAAGACGAAGCGACTCTCCTGTTTACCATTCGCGATACGGGTATCGGCATTGCACGGGAACATATCGAAACGATCTTTGAGCAATTTTCCCAGGCGGACTCTTCCATTTCCAGACAATTTGGAGGAAGCGGCTTGGGACTAACCATCTCCAAACATCTTATTGAAAAAATGGGGGGAACGATATCGGTTGAAAGTGAACCGGGGATGGGAAGTACTTTCTCCTTTACCCTTACTCTCGGAGTTTCCACAGAAGCTTCTGTTGAACAGGCTGTGGAAAAACAGGAAGTCTCTCCCGTCGACATGGAGTCAGTCAGGATCTTGCTGGTGGACGATTCTCAGGAGAACCGAAAGCTGATCAAGGTATTTCTCTCAAAACTTCCTGTACAAGTTGATGAAGCCGAAGATGGACAGAGGGCAGTCGAACTTTTTCAATCGAAACCATACGATGTGGTACTCATGGATATTCAGATGCCGATCATGGATGGATACAGCGTGACGCAGGCGATTCGACGCTGGGAAATGGAGAATGGACGATCTCCAACGCCTGTCATTGCCTTAACGGCCCATGCGCTGCCTGAAGACATTCAGAGGAGTGTGGAAGCCGGATGCACTGCGCATCTTTCCAAACCTTTCACAAAACAGGCGTTCTATTCCTGTCTGGGTAGATATATCCCGATTCACTTGCAGTACTTGAAATAAGAGATGTACCATTCACATTCAAATCAATGTAACCTTTTGCCCGGTCATCCGTATGAAAAGATGAGGAAAAACTGGAAGGGTGTGACAGTCGTGTCCTGGCTGGATTCCATCTATCTCATCTGTATCGGGGTTGGACTTGTTTATACCTTTGTGACGCTGTTCCTGGGGGATGCTGCATCCGATTGGCTGAACCACGCCCATCTGCCTGTGCTGCAGCCGGTTTTGTGGGTGAGCGGTTTGACCGCATTTGGCGGGGCGGGGTTTCTGCTTTCCCGGTTAACCTCGTACTCCCCGCTGACGTCGCTCGCTCTGGCAGCCATCGGGGGCGTTGCTTTGGCCATCGCAGCGTATTTCATCTGGGTGGAGCCGATGAGTGATGCGGAAGCCTCTACCGGCTACTCCATGCAGCAGCTGGTTGGCCGCGTTGGCGAGGTGTGGACGACGATTCCGGAGAAGGGATTCGGCGAAGTTCTGATTTCCATGGTGAGCGGCACGACCCACCACATGGCGGCCAGCCTGACCCGCGAGCCGATCAGGGAAGGTACACGGGTACTGGTAGTGGAGGTCAGGGAACACGTACTGTATGTCACACCTTTGCCAAATCAAGGGGAGAGGGAGAGCTTGCATGATGCTGAATGAACTGACGATGTTGATTACCGTTGCAGCAGTGGTTAGCGTCTTCGTCATCTTGGGGATCGCGTTCTGGGCGCGCTACAAGACGGTAGGCGCCGACGAGGCGATGATCGTGACGGGTAGTTTCCTGGGGACGAAAAACGTCCTGTCTGACGAATCCGGGCGCAAGATGAAGATCGTCCGCGGCGGCGGTGCCTTTATCCTGCCGATTTTCCAGCAAGCCAATTTCTTGAGCCTGCTGTCCCACAAACTGGACGTCTCCACGCCGGAAGTGTACACCGAGCAAGGAGTGCCGGTGATGGCAGACGGGGTTGCCATCATCAAGGTGGGCGGCTCGATCGAAGACATCGCTACCGCAGCCGAGCAGTTTATGGGGAAAACGGACGATGCACTGAAAGGAGAGGCTCAGGAGGTGCTGGAGGGGTATTTGCGGGCCATCCTTGGCAGCATGACCGTGGAGGAAATCTACAAGAACCGGGAGCGTTTCGCCCAGGAAGTGCAGGCCGTAGCTGCCAAGGACCTGAAGAAAATGGGGCTCTCCGTAGTCAGCTTCACGATCAAGGACGTCCGCGATAAAAACGGCTACCTCGCCGCTTTGGGGATTCCGCAGATCGCTGCGGTAAAACGGGACGCCACCATCTCTCAGGCCGATGCCGACAAGGAAGCGCGCATCCGTCAGGCGCAAGCAGAGCAGGAAGCACGCAAGGCCGAACTGTTGAAGGAAACCCACATTGCCGAAGCGGAGAAGGAAAAGGAACTGAAGGTGGCCGCCTATAAACAGGAGCAGGATCGGGCGAAAGCTACCGCTGACCAGGCGTACAAACTGCAGGAAGCAGTGACCCGGCAGCAGGTAACGGAAGAGGAAATGAAGATTGACATCGTCCGCAAACAAAAGGAAATCGAGCTGGAGGAGAAGGAAATCCTTCGCCGTGAACGGCAGTATGACGCCGAAGTGAAGAAAAAGGCGGATGCCGACCGGTACGCCGTGGAACAGGCGGCAGAAGCGGAAAAAGCGAAGAAGATGCGGGAAGCCGACGCGCTCAAGTACCGGATTGAGGCGGAAGCAAAAGCACAGGCCGAGCAAAAACGCCTGGAAGGGTTGGCGATTGCCGAGGCGGAAAAGGCGCGCGGCAGCGCGGAAGCGGAAGTGATCCGCCTGAAGCTGGAAGCCGAGGCGGAAGGGAAGGAGAAGCTGGCGGAAGCCTTCGAAAAGTTCGGTCAGGCGGCCGTTCTCGATATCGTAGCCAAAATGCTGCCGGAGTTGGCCGGGAAGGTTGCCGAGCCGATGAAAGCGATCGACAAGGTAACCATCGTGGACGTCGGCGGCGGCCAGGGCGACGGTGTCAACCGCTTGAGCGGGAACGTAACGAAACTGATGGCGCAGCTGCCGGAGATGTTGAAGGATGTATCGGGGCTGGACATGAACCAGATGATTTCCAGCTTTATGAAGCAGGGCAGCGGTGCCATGCCGCAGGCTCAGCCATCTGCTCCTGCCGTTTCCGACAAAACGGAGTAAAAAGGTTTTGGCACAGCGATAGGGAACATCTCTTGTAACAAGCAGGAGATGTTTTCTTTTTTTAGAAGTTTTTGATAAAGAAGAGGGAGGGATGTACCATGAGATCGTGTATGGAGTTTCGGATGCCCCAAACCATCCTGTATGGACGTGGTTCGTTCTCGAAAGCGGGGGAGCAAGCCGGACGTTTTGGCAAAAAGGCGCTGCTCATCAGCGATCGGGTGATGGAAGAGCTCGGAAACACAGAGGAATGCCTGCATTTAATGAAACAGGCTGGAGTTGATCATGCCGCTTACCTCCATGTAAACACCGAACCCACGGACGTGTATGTGGAAGAGGCGCTCCGTCTCTTTGTTGACGAAAAGTGCGACGTCATTGTCGCTCTCGGCGGAGGAAGCTGTATCGATGCAGCCAAGGCTGTCGCATTGGTTGCTGCCAATGGAGGCTATATTGGCGACTACATGGGAGGGAAGACGCCGGTTGAGCGTGAACCGATTCCCTTGATTGCCGTACCGACTACGGCCGGTACGGGTTCGGAAGCGACCGACGTAACCGTGATTACGAATACGGCAGACGATGTGAAGATGATGATCAAGCACCCGGCGTTGCTGCCGTCTGTGGCGATTGTCGATCCCCTTCTCACGATGTCATCGCCCCCCAGCGTGACGGCGGCAACCGGAGTCGATGCGCTCTGTCATGCGATCGAAGCGTACATTTCCCGGCGCGCCCAGCCGCTTACGGATACGTTGGCTCTTTCCGCTATTGAGCTGATCAGCCGAAATCTGCGAAAGGCGTACGCGAACGGAAATGATCTGGATGCGAGGGAACAAATGGCGCTGGCTTCGATGAAAGCGGGTGCTGCCTTTTCGAATTCGTCCGTTTGTCTCGTACATGGAATGTCTCGCCCGATCGGTGCCGTCTTCCACGTGCCGCACGGGGTATCAAATGCCATGCTGCTGCCGGCAGTGCTTGCGTATACAAGAGACAGCGCCATGGAACGGCTCGCGGTGATCGGCCGACTGATGAAGCCGGATGGCCAAGGACTTTCCCATGAGGAATGGGCAGATGTGGCCATTGCCGAGGCGAAAAGGCTCTGCCGGGACTTGCACATTCCCACTGTGAAAACATGGGGAATCGACAAGGCGAAATGGGATGAAAAGGTGCAGAAGATGGCAGCAGACGCCTTGGCAAGCGGCAGTCCGGGGAATCATCCGCGGGTGCCTTCCCATGATGAAATTGTCCGCCTGTATGATATTTGCTATCATTATGACTTTCACGCAATCGAGTCGGTTGTGGAGTAGGAAGAGGAGGAAGAAACGTGAGTGATCTGCGGTTTCAATTGGAAGCGGCGTGGCATGGAGGCAGATTGGGGACGGGTGAGCTGAAGGCAGAAGGATTGCAAACGGCCATCTCCGTTCCGCGTGAGCAGGGAGGGCCGGGAGTGGGGACCAATCCTGAGGAGCTCTTGATTGGAGCGGCCATGAACTGCTATATCATTACGCTGGCTGCGATATTGGAAAAGCGCAATTTGAAAGTCCAATCCTTAACGCTAAAATCGGAAGGCATCCTAACGGTGGAAAGCGGCAATCTCGGCTTTCGTGAAATCATCCATCGCCCAGAGATGATCCTTGCGGACGGAGATGAAAAAACGGCGGAGGCGGCCGTACATGCGGCTCATCGCGCAGAACAGGTATGCATGATCTCCAAAGCGATGCGCGGCAACGTGGAGATCAGCGTGGAGCCGACCGTACGGATTGCCGGGGCCTAACGATCGCCGGTAATGAGATAGGAACGCTCCTGAAAAGCGCCTTCTGCCCACTGGTAGACCCGCAGTTCAGGCTGTATGCCCTGCAGGGAGAGAATCCAGTAGCTCAACTGCGCGTAGTGCCAGCCAGCGGCATCGGCCTGGGAGGGAACGGGCGGTGAGTGGGGATGCGTATGCAGCACGCCCAGCCACTCCAGGTCGGCCCGGCTGATTTCACGCAACGCGCGCACCAGGGAATCGCCGTCCCATTGATAAAAATGAGTGGCTGGCTCGATGGGACGAAGCGGGATATGCATGGTGATGTCTGCACCGCGGCCCGCCAAAAGAGCGGAATATTCATACGGAAACGCCTCTTGTGCTTCGGTCAGGAGGCGTTTCGCTACTTTCCCCGCAAGAAATAGTTTGGTATTCTTATTCGCGAAGGGGTGCCCAAGAGGAAACATCTCGCAATCCTCCGTTATCTGTACTGGAATTACCAACTCTCTGTAAGTGTTGGAGGTTTCTTTGCTATGAATACTATTCATGTGGGAGTGTGCGGCTGGGGAGATCACCACGATCTGTATCCACAAGGCGTACGGACAAAAGACAAGCTGTCCGTCTACGCCAGCCACTTTCCCATCGTGGAAATTGACAGCTCGTTTTACGCCATTTTACCACAAAAGAATTATGAGACGTGGGTGAAGGATACGCCGGACACGTTCGGCTTCATTGTCAAACCTCATCAAGCCATGACCGGCCACCAGCGGGGTGATGCCCCTCTGGACCGGGAGGAGCTGTTTCAACGGTTTGCCGACAGCATCCAGCCGCTGGTGGATGCGGGCAAGCTGAGGGCGCTCTTGTTCCAGTACCCGCCGTGGTTTGATTGCACCCGCGAACACGTCCTTTACGTACAAGCCTGTCGTCAGGCATTTGCCGACTATCCCGTAGCGGTAGAGTTTCGGCATCGCAGCTGGTTCGACGAGCGCTTTCGGGACAAGACGCTTTCATTTCTGCGCGATCTGGGCGCTGTGCACGTGCTGTGTGATGAACCGCAGACAGGGAACGGCTGTGTGCCCATCGTGGTGGCCGTCACCCATCCCCGGCTGGCCCTTGTCCGCTTTCACGGGCGAAACACAGCGGGATGGCGGGATCCCGGCAAGGGACAAAACTGGCGGGATGTCCGTTACCTGTACAACTACAGCGAAGCAGAGTTGAGCGAATGGGTTCCGCACATCCGGGAGATTGCCAAGCACGCGGAAGACGTTTGCATTTTGTTTAACAACAACTCCGGCGGGGACGCAGTCAACAATGCCAAACAGTTTATGCGAATGCTGGGCATCCAGCCAAGCGGACTGAATCCCCGGCAAATGGAGCTGTTTTAGGAAAGAAGGAAGCATACATGACCACTCTTGCCGTCTTGTTTCTGTTCATAGGTCTGATCGCCGGAGCGATTGGCAGCGTTGCCGGGCTTGGCGGCGGCGTATTTTTCGTACCGTCCCTGCTGTTTTTCGTCAACCAGTACCATCCCGGTTCCATGAGCCCGCAGGTCGCCGTGGGTACCTCCCTGATCGTCATTGCGGTCACAGCCCTGTCTTCATCCCTCTCTTATCTAAAGCAAAAGCGGGTGGATACGAAAATCGCCTGGTTGTTCTTTTTCGGAAGCACCCCTGGTGCTATAACGGGTGTCTATCTTAATACATTACTACCAGTGGAGACGTTTTCGCTTCTGTTTGGCCTGTTTCAGCTCTGCATGTTTGCGCTGATCATGGCGAAGGACAGAATGAAGCCGCACTCCATTCACTGGGACGTCCATCACCGTTTCGTCGACTCGGAGGGCGTGGAGCACGAGTACGGCTACAGCCGCTGGACCGCCATCCTCGTCTCGTATCTGGTCGGGGTCTGTTCCTCGCTGTTTGGGGTAGGGGGCGGCGTTTTGATGGTGCCAGCCATGCTGATTCTGTTTCGGTACCCGCCCCATATCGCAACGGCAACTTCGATGCTGGTCATTTTTTTATCGGCAGTAGTCGGCTCTACAACCAATGTACTGCACGGCCATGTAGACTGGCTGTTCGCCGCCATGCTGGCGCCCGGGGCCTGGGCGGGCGGAAAACTGGGCGCGTTCGCTGCTGCCCGGATGAAGGGCCGAACCGTTGTGATGGTGCTGCGTGTGCTGATTTTGGGGATTGCCATACAAATGATCGGGGAAGCCGTCTTGAAGTAGTTTTGCTTTCAGAGGAGGGAGGCGAGAGCAGTGGCAGGCGCTTGTAGGACCTTGCATATCTTGCACACGAACGACCTGCACAGCCATTTTCGCAACATGCCGCACATCTCAACGTGTTTGCACCGGCACCGTGCGGAGTGGGAGAAGCGGGGAGAACACGTGCTTACCGTCGATATAGGAGATCACGTGGATCGGATGAACGTAATGACCGAAGCCACCTGGGGACACAGCAACGTAAAGGTCTTGAACCACAGCGGCTATCAGTACGTAACGATCGGAAACAACGAAGGCATCACGTTTCCCAAGGACAAACTGGATGAGCTGTACGAACAGGCGGACTTTACCGTGATCGTCAACAATCTGATTGAGCCGGCCACGGGCATGCAGCCGCACTGGGCGGTACCGTACGCCATCCACCAGTGGCCCGACCTGCGCGTAGCCATCCTTGGCGCCACCATTGCCTTTTCCCCGTTTTATCAGATGCTGGGGTGGGAGGTGTCAGATCCGGTTCCACACATTCGCAATCAGGTGACGGCATTGCGTTCCCAGGCGGACCTGATCGTCGTCCTCTCTCACCTCGGTTACCAGCAGGACGTGAAGCTGGCGCAGGAGGTGCCTGGCCTTGACGTCATTCTGGGCGCCCATACGCATCACTTGCTGGAGCGAGGGGAAACGGTGGAAGGCACCCTGATTGCCCAGGTCGGCCGCTTCGGCGAATACGTCGGACACGTCCAGCTGACGCTGACGATGGAGGACAATCGCGTGTTGGATGCTGTTGCGGAGGTATTTCCCGTCAAAGACTATCCGCCCGATGAAGAACTGCAAGCGCTATTGCTGCAGGAAAAACAGGCGGCGGAAACCCTGCTGGCCAGGCCGGTAACACAGCTTAAGACCGATCTGCAAATCGGATGGACGGAGGAGACCCCGTTCGGGTCAATGCTGGCTGCAAGCATTCGCCGCTGGACCCGGGCGGAGGTAGGTCTGGCCAACGGAGGGCTGCAGCTGACTCCGCTGCAGAGGGGTACGGTTACGTACGGCGATTTGCTGCATTGTCTTCCCCATCCGATCAACCCCTGCGCCGTGACCCTGACTGGTGCACAGCTGCTTCAGGTGCTCCAGCGCTCCATTCAACCGGAGGCCGTACATCGGGAGCTGCGCGGTTTCGGCTTTCGCGGCAAGCTTATCGGGTGGTTGGGCGTGGATGGCCTGATCGTTCACTATGGTGACGACTCTGCCGGGCGCCGGATCACGGGAGTGCAAGTGAACGGCCAGCCCCTGGATCTCCACCGGGATTACCGTGTAGGTACGATTGACATGTTCATGTTCAGCAGGATTTACCCGGAGCTGTTGGAGGGGCGGGACCTGCGTTTCTTCCTGCCGGAAATGCTGCGGGAAGTTCTGGCGGAGACGATCCGAGACGAACAGCTGATACAGGAAAGCTTTCAGCCGCGTTGGCTGCGGGTGTGATCGGTCATCCTGGTTTCACTGCTCCCGCCCTTTTGGGGAATGATAAAAGGGGGAAAGGAGGAGTGAGGATGCGGTTTATCGACGAGGTTTATCAAATGTACCGGGGTCATTTCAACGGAGACGAGGAAGATATCGTCGCCATCGTCGTCGGAATTCTGGCGGAACAGTCAAGAAAAGACATGCAGACGATCATTGAGAGCATGGACGATGAAGAGCTGTTCCAAATGCTGGCCACCTACATGATTGAAGTGATGAAGCGCAAGGTCGCGATGGACGACGAGCGTCCTCTTGGTCATTCGGGCATTCTGCACTGAGAGGAACACCATTTTCCCGCGGAAAACATAGGATGTTAGCGCTGAAGTCATCTACATGACGGGAGGAATTCGATGATTGACGTACAGCCGATCCGGTTTGAAGAAGGTACCGCCATTGCCGTAACGGTACGGCTTCCGAAGACAACGCTTCTGGCCGTTGCCACGGAAAAAGGATATATCATGTGCGGAGCGCTGGATGTAGGGCTGCTGAATGAGCGCCTCGCGAGCAGGGAGATTATTGCCGGCCGGGCGGTAGGGGTCAAGACGATTCAGGAACTGCTTGATGCCCCCTTGGAGTCCGTCACTGTTACGGCAGAACGATTGGGAATTACCGCAGGAACAACTGGCCGCGACGCCGTCCGAAAAATGTTCTAGAAATGCATGCGTAACAGCGCCTCTGGGAAAAGAGACGCTGTTTTCATTTTTTGACAAAATGGAAAAAGGTATGTAGAAAGAGATCGAATCAAGTATAATGTGGGTATGACTAGGAAAGGCGAATAGAATGCGATGAGACTTGTTCCCATATCCCAATGCCAGCCGGGTGACATACTGGCCCGTTCCGTTTTTTCCGACAACGGAACGACGCTGATCGGTGCCGGAGTAGTGCTGACGCATCGAATGCTGGATCGACTGAAAAAAATGAATATTATCAAGGTTTATATTCAAGACAGTCGAACCGCCGATATTCTGCTGGAGGACACGGTATCAGAAAGAACCCGGCAGGAAGCGATGGCTGTCATTCACGAAACCTTCCGCTCCGTAAAAGATTCGCCGCAGAAATGGCAGCAAACCTTTCACGACAAACAGTTTGGCAGGCAGTTCAGACAGGTGATGTCCTCCGTCGTAGACGAACTGAAGCAGAACCGGACGGCCATGAATCTGCTGGGGGACGCCTGGGCGTCCAATCATTACATATTTTCCCATTCCTTTAACGTGGCGCTGTATGCGACTGCCCTCGCGATAAAGTCCGGTTATGCCGAAAAAGAGCTGATTGAAATCGGCATGGGGGCTTTGCTTCACGACGTAGGAAAAATGGCGATTCCCTGCGAGATTCTGCAAAAGCCGGGTCAGTTGACGGAGGAAGAATTTGAGATCATGAAGACGCATACGGAGTACGGGTTTGAGATGCTTCGTCGGCTGGATGAGATCCCGCTTCTGGCTGCCCACTGCGCGTATCAACACCATGAACGCTGTGACGGCTCCGGCTATCCCCGCCAGCTGAAAGGGGAGGAAATCCATCCGTATGCCCGGATCATTGCGGTGTGCGACGTATTTGACGCCTTGACTTCGCACCGTGTGTACCGTCCGTCTGTGCTTCCTCACGAAGCAATGGAGGTGTTGTTCGCAGGTGCGGGCACGCTGTTCGAGCAGCGGATGGTTGAGCATCTGCGCGATACCATTGCCCTGTATCCGTTGGGGATGACGGTTACCCTGAATACGGGGGAGGTCGGAGTCGTCATCGATTATAACAAAGGGCTGCCCAGCAGACCGATCTTGCGGATCCTTACCGACGAAAACGGTCAACCGCTTGAGCATCCGCATGAATACGACTTGTCCAAACGGATGCATCTCATGATTGTGCAGACGGAAGCTCTTCTCTAAAACGTCAGAGCCATTCCTTTCGCTTGAATATGATGTACATGGTGACACCGATGAAGCCCATGAAGCCCAGGACGATGTAGTAGCCGTACGGATTTTTTAACTCCGGCATGTATTCAAAGTTCATGCCGTAAATACCGGTTACGATCGTGAGCGGCATGAAAATGGTGGTCAACGCGGTGAAGATCCGCATGATGTCATTGGCCCGGCCGGCGACAGAGGCTTGATACGCTTCGCGAAGGTTGCCGATCAGCTCCCGGAAGGTGTCAAAGCTCTCCACGACCTTCACCGCGTTTTCCAGGATGTCGCCAAAGTACTTTCGCAGATTGGAATGAATAAGCGGAAGTTCTTTTTTATTCAGCGCGTCGATCAGATCGCGCTGGGGAAGCAGCATCTTGCGCGCATACAAAACTTCGCTGCGCAGCCCGATAATTTGATTCAACTGCGATTTCCGCGTGTTCATCAAAATCTCCACTTCCAGCTTCTCGATCAACTCCTCGATTTTTTCGATCACGTCAAAGTATCTTTTCACAATCTGATCCACAAGGTGGTAGAGGAACGTGTCGGGACGGTTGACGTCTTCCTCCCGGATTATCTGGGACACCTTGTCGAACTCCTCCACTTCATGCTTGGTGACGGTAATGATGAAATGGCCTCCCAAAAAGATGTTGACTTCGCGCAAAAAGATGTCCTGGTTGCGGAACTGGACGCTGTTGATCACGATGAAGTAGTGGTCGTTGTAGACCTCCAGCTTCGGACGCTGCTCTTCCTCGTCGATGCAGTCCTCGATCGCCAGGTCGTGCAAACCGAACAGCGGCTGCAGCACGTCCAGGTCGAACAGCTTGGCGTCGATCCAGTAAAAGCCGTTGTCAGGCGGGATGAGAGCCTCCTCGATCTCGTCGATTTGGGTCATCAGACCGTTTTGTACCAATCGAATCTTCATGTGTATTCTCCTACCATGATGATGGGTTACTCATTCTTCTGCCCGGGTTTGGGTGTTTCTTTTTTTCCTTCCGTCATCCGCGGCAGGATGTTCGCTATGATGTACTCATAGGCCATCTTCATTGCTTCGCGGCTGGGGGGCTTGCCGACCAGCTTCGGCTTGGATGAATTCACGCTCATCGCCTCCAGGCTTTCGCAGGATTGCCGCAGAAGCGGCATCTACTAGAGAGGGTATGAGCGTCAACTTGTCTGCTTGCCCGAAAGCAGCTGCCATGTTCTCCTCCCAGTGTAAAAGGTTCCGGTCCGGAAAGCAAAGCAGCCCGAATCCGCTCCTCCTCATAGGTTGACAACCGTCAGGATAAATCAGAAAATTAGGTCAAGCAATCGCTTTCAATTGTTTCTGGATACCACGAAAATGGAGGTTATGGGATGACACGTACTCGTTCCGTTGTCTGGGAACCGTCGGAAAAGCTGATCCAGGAGAGCAATTTGCAACGTTTCATGAATCAGGAGGGCATCTTGGACTACGATACGCTGCTGAAGCGATCGGAAGAAGATGTGCGGTGGTTTTGGGATGCCTTTGTCCGATTTGCCGGAATTGAGTTCTCGCAGCCGTACACCGATATTCTTGATCTGTCACAGGGAATGCCCTGGCCCAGGTGGTTTGTGGACGGCAAGATCAATCTGGTGCATAACTTCCTCGACAAGTGGGCGATCAACCCAAAGACAGCGGAACGTCCTGCCTTGCTGTGGGAAGGGGAGAACGGGGAGGAGCGCCGTTACAGCTTCGCCGATCTGTACCGGGAAGCGAATCGGTTTGCCAATGCGCTTACTAGCCTGGGTGTCGGCCGAGGAGACCGGGTCGCCATCTACATGCCGATGATCGCTGAAACGGTGATTGCCCTCTATGGGATTTACAAGGCGGGCGCGGTCGCTGTTCCGCTGTTTTCCGGATTCGGACCGGAGGCGGTTGCCGTACGCCTTAACGACGTGGAGGCCAAAGCGGTGGTGACGGCAGACGGCTTCTATCGCGGCGGACAGCCTGTTCTACTCAAGCACGTCCTCGACAAGGCGCTGGAGTCGGTCGGCACGGTGCAAACCGTACTGGTTGCAGAACGGCTCGGGGAAAAGGCGATGTACGCGCCCGTTCGGGACCATCGCTGGAGCGAGGTGGTATCTACCGCGTCAGACCGGTTTGATACCGTGCAAACAGAGGCGGAAGAAATCTGCATGGTCAGTTATTCTTCCGGAACGACCGGAAATCCCAAGGGGATTGTGCACGTCCACGGCGGCATTGCCGTGAAGACCGCAGAAGTGGGGATGTTCGTCTACGATACGCATCCCGACGACATCATGTTCATGATCACCGACTTCGGCTGGATGATGGGGCAGCTGCCGCTGTTTTCCGCGCACACGGTGGGGGCTCCTTACCTGATGTACGAAGGGAGCCCGATGCACCCCAATCCAGGTCGTCTCTACGAGATTTTGCAAAAGTACCAGGTTACCATATTTGGCGCTCCGGCGACGGCGCTTCGCCTCTTGAAAACCTATGCCGAGCCGTTCCGTCAGGCGGCCGATCTGTCGCACCTGCGGATTTTGGGCCACACCGGCGAGCCGATTGACGAGGAGACGTGGAACTGGTACCTTTCCTGGACCGGGGGAAGAGCGCCGATTATCAACGGTTCGGGAGGAACGGAAGTGTTCGCGGAGATTATCTCGTCGACTTGCGTCCAGCCGCAGAAGCCAACCTGCCTGGGGCTGACGCCGGCCGTCGGAGCGAGAGTCGTGGACGAGTTTGGCCTTCCCGTCCCGCCCGGCAAGCCCGGCTACCTCGTGTTTACCGTACCCCAGCCGGCACAAACACGCGGGTTCTGGAAAAATCCGCAGCGCTATCTGGATACCTACTTTACTCTGGGAACAGAGATGTGGTGGCAGGGTGACATGGTGCTGGTGGATGATGACGGGTTCTGGTTCCACCTGGGGCGGGCAGACGACGTGATCAAGGTCTCCGGCCGACGAACCGGTCCGGGAGAGATTGAGGACGTGGTCAATCAGTATCCGGCAGTGCTGGAGTCTGCTGTCATCGGCATCCCCCATCCGATCAAAGGAGAAGACATTGTCGTCTTTGCCGTCTTGAAACCGGGCCAGGAAGCAGAGCCGACAGCGCTGAAGCAGCATGTCTCCGCTGCGTTGGGCAAACCGTACGAACCGGGCGAAGTCCACTTCGTCAAAGACCTGCCGAAGACGCGTACACAGAAGATCATGCGCCGCTTGATCAAGCAGAAATTTCTGGGGGAAGCACTGGGGGATACCTCCAGCCTGATGAATCCAACAGCGATTGACATTCTGCCCTGCAAGACGTCGTAATTGGAAGAGCCCTTCCTTGTATGTGCGAGGAAGGGCTTTCGATCGTATTGTCCGGACATACTACCAGTGGAAGAACATTACAGGAAGGAGATGATCCAGGTGTTTTTCGCTCATCACTGGACAGCGCTTGCCTTGGCTGTCCTGGTTCTCAACTGCTCGGGAATGGTGCTGGCCGACCCTCTGGCAGAGCAGCCGGCGGGTTATGAGGAAATCAGCAGGTATGAGGTAGACGTAACAGGGGACGGGAAAAACGATCAGGTCAAGCTGCTCGGCAAGCGGTTCGAGCAGGCCAGTCCATTCTTTCAGTCGCTGCTGGTACATGTCGATAACCCTGTTACGCAAAAACAATCCGTCTTTACCGCTGAAGGAGGCTATGGGCCCAAACTGGAGTTCTGTGACTTTACCGGCGGCAAGGTAAACGAGATTCTCCTCTCCGCGGATACGGGGGGAAGCGGCGGTATTGTGATCTACTCGCTCTTTTCTCTCAAGGGGGACAATCCGGTGACGCTGACGGTTCCTCCCCCGTTGACCATTGACGGCCAGTTTGCCGACAAGTACAAGGTGAATCTGACCATGAAGGAGACAAACAAGGCCTATACAATCGATCTGCGCGACAGAAGGCAGCAGTATGATCAATTGGGCCTCTATCGGAAAGAAAAGCTGGTGAAGCCGACCGGCGTCATGCCCAATGCGTACCATCTGTTAAAGCCGGTAGACTCAAATCGGGACGGGGTGTGCGAACTGCAGGGAGTGCAGCGGGTGGCCGGCGTGGCGAACGCGGATACAATCGCCTACGTCACGTCTTTATGGAAGTGGCAGGAGGACAAGTGGATGCTGCAGGACGTATCAGTGCAAAAGGCAGATCAGTGAACGGGAACCACCTATTGGCGATGAGCTTTCCATACTCATTTCCTTGTAACAGAATTCGCCCACATAGCCGATGTAAATAGAAAAAGAGAAAAGGAGCAGCCATCATGAGTAAACTTCCGTTTGCATCCTGGTTTGGGGAAAAAAGCAAGAACAAGAAAGGCTCTCTGTTGGGAGATGTCAGCCTCGATGGCGGACAAACACAGATAAAGGTTGACACTGAGCTGTCCAGACAACTGGACATGATTCAGTTTCGTCAGGAAGATCTGGCCGTGGCCAGGGCGATTCAGCCGCTGGTCAGTCAAAACATTGATAAAATCGTTGGGGTCTTTTATGAACAAATAGAGCAAGTGCCATTGTTGATGGACATCATCGACCAAAACAGCACGATTGAACGGTTAAAGGGGACGCTGACCCGTCACATCACAGAGATGTTCAACGGTAAAATCGACAGCGATTACATCGAGCAGCGCCATCGGATTGCTCACATCCACCTGCGGATCGGGTTGGAGCCGAAGTGGTACATGTCCGCGTTTCAAAACCTGCTGATGTCCCTGGTGGAAATTCTCGACGAGGCGATCGCAGACAAGAGAGAGTTCGTTCGGGCTATCCAGGCGGTAACGAAAATTTTGAACATCGAGCAGCAGATTGTTCTGGAAGCGTACGAGAACGAGCACGAACGGCAAAGAGTGGAGGCAGAGCGGAAAAAGGATGAATTGCGGGGCGTGCTGAACCAATCGGCTCATGAACTGGCGGCGGTATCGCAGGAAACCAGCGCTTCCGTGCAACAGCTGACAAACCAGGCGACGGAAGTGCTGAAATTCGCCGAAAACGGCACGGCGTATTCCTCCAAGGCACAACTGCTTTCCGAAGACGGCAAAGAAAAGCTGGAACAGCAACAGGAACAGATGGCACTCATCCAGCAGAGTATGAACCGAATTGCTTCCGAAATGGGAACCCTGGAGGAGATTTCGCAAAAAATCCGCGGCATTGTGGATGTGGTTACAGCGATTGCCGAACAAACGAACCTCTTGGCGCTGAACGCCGCTATTGAAGCGGCTCGTGCCGGGGAACAGGGAAGAGGTTTTGCGGTCGTCGCCGATGAGGTTCGCAAGCTGGCGGAACAGACCAAGCAATCGGTTTCGGGCGTAACCCAGCTGATTGAAAAGACCAGTGCGCAAACGGAAAATCTGTCCGTCATCGTCAGAGAGATTCAACACCTCGTCGTCTCCAGCTCGTCGATGATGAACGAAACGAACCTCTTTTTTGTGGAAATTCTGTCCGCTGTTACCCAGAGCAAGGAGCAGAGCAATCGGATTCAGGAAGAGCTGGAAAGCTTCTCCAAGGTAATGACGGAGCTTAATCATGCAGTCTCCCAGGTAGCCGTATCCGCCGACCAGCTTTCGGAGGTTACTGACAACTTGTAAACGTAAAAACCACTATTCTGGCCAACAACCGGAATGGTGGTTTTTTTAGTGTATAAGCTTTTTTTTACAGCCGTTTTCCCTTCAACAGCCGATTGACGGTTTCCCGTCGAAGGCCGATAAACTGGCCGATTTCTTCCTGAGTCAGTAACTCCGAAAGGGAATAGTCTCCCACATACTGTCGAAACCACTGGGCAAACAGCTCCATTTTATCGGCAGGGGAGGCGGCAGTCAGCTGGTCAATTCGCTGCTGCATCAGACGCAGTTTGGACTGCAGCTGGATCGCAATGTCCCGATATCGAATCGGATTTTCCTCCAGCGACCGGTACCACCCTCTTGGTTCGATCACGTCCACCTCGCTCGTCACCAGGGCCACCGCGGTTCCATGGTACTCTTTCGGAGAGAGAAGGGAGTGGTGCGGAATCATTTCTCCGGGCACCAGGATGTTAAACATAAGCTCACCGCCGTTCTCCTTCAAGCGCACCACTTTAAACAGCCCTGACTTGATGAGATAGAGGGGACCGGTTTCTCCCTGGCGAAAAAGAATTTCCCCCTTGTGCAAAATCACTGGAATTCACCTCTTCTTTGACTGCGATGGTACTGGAAAATGCCCCTCATTGCAAGGAGCGTATTTTTTTGTGTTACAATGTAAAGTTAGTGTCACGTTTCGGAAGAAAGAAGGATTGTCATGTGGCCAAAAGGAAAAGCCAGCAAGATTTTGTTCGGACTGGCCGTTGCCGCTTTTCTCGGACCGTTTACCCAAACGGTGTACACTCCGAGTTTGCAGGCAATCGGACATGATTTTCAGGCCAGTGCCTTTCTCGTCAACCTGACCATCTCCCTGTTTACGTTGATCCTGGCCGCCAGCCAGTTCCTCGTAGGTCCGTTGGCTGATACAAAAGGGCGCAGGGCCACACTGCTGCCGGGATTGATTCTGTTCGTCACCGGTTCGCTGATCTGTTTTTTCTCTTCGTCCATCTCCATGTTTCTGGCAGGCAGGGTCATTCAGGCGCTGGGCATTAGTACCGGCTCTGTCGTCGCAGCGGCAGTGATTGGGGATATCTACCCGCTTAATGAGCGGGGACAGGCGATGAGCACCTATCAGTCGATGGTGTTTCTCGGACCTGTGCTGGGGCCTGTCATCGGCAGCTTCTTGTCCGCCTTTTTTGACTGGCAGTGGCTGTTTCTGGTGTTGGCGATAGCCGGGCTGCTCGTGTTCGGGTACAATCGGACAGTGCTGCCGGAGACCCTCCGGGAGGGAATTGTTCCGGTTAAAATTACGCCCGCCACCTTCGCCGCCATCGTCCGCCATCGGTCGGCATTTGCCATATTATTCTTGGGATTCTTTCAATTTTACGGCTACTACGTGTTTTTGGTCTTTCTGCCTCAATTGCTGACCGACCTGTTTCAGATTCCGCTTGCTGTGAAAGGATTGTTTTTTGTTCCATTGACAGCGGGGATCGTATTGGGAACGTATCTGGGAGGCAAATGGCAGAGGGTCTGGAGCCACCAGCGGATTCTCAGCTTCAGTTCCATTGCCATTGGAGCGGCTGTCTTCCTGTTTTGGATGATGCTGCAGATGCACGCGTTGAGCATCCCTGCTCTCATCGCCTTTTTACTGGCGTACGGCGTATTGCTCGGCAGCAGCCTGCCGGCCCAGTCTACGCTGTTAATATCGCTGTTTCAGCGGGAAAAGGCGACGGCTATGGGTGTGTACAATTTCGTTCGCTTTACGGGTGCGTCACTGGGGCCGCTGGCAGGAAGCCTGCTTCACGCCTGGGCCGGTGACCGGTTGCTCTACGCGTCGCTGGGTTGTCTGCTTCTGGCTGCTGCCTGGTTTATTCGCAAGAACGTCGGGGATATGTCAAACGACCCTGCTTAAAGGAGCAGGGTCGTTGCTTTTTGCTTCAACGGGTGCTTTCGAAAAACTCCAGCCGCTCGCCGTCCGGGCCGGTGAAAAAGATGTAGCGGGATCCATTCGGCAGTGTAGTCGGCTTGTCATCGAGCAGTGGGATGTCCAACTGTTTCAGACGTTGGATTTCCTCGTCCAGATTGTCCACGCTAAAGGCGATGTGATGCACCTTTCCTTCTTCAGGCAGCCCTGCATTGTATCCATGGATCAGCTCCACCTCTGTCTCGGACGTTCCGGGAAACCCAAGAAAAGCAAGGGTAATCTCCTTTTTTGTAAAATCAGATCGTTGACATTGTATTCTGAATCGATTTAATATTTAGGTATTGTTTTGCATACAGAATACAGTATTCCTATTCTGGAAGGAAATGAACGGCATGAAAAACGTGATTAAGCGAAACGAAACACTTTCGTCCCAGGTCTACGAGTATTTGCGGGAGAAGATCCTGATCGGCGGTTTGACACCCGGGCAAAGACTGGTTGAAGAGAGGATCGTGGAGGAGACGGGGGTCAGCCGCAGCCCGATACGAGAAGCGATTCGGCGGTTGGAAAAGGACGGCCTGGTCGTCGTAAACATGCAGGGTGGTGTAACCGTTTACAAGCCGACGTTCCAGGATTTTACGCATTTGTACGAGTGCCGTCTCAGCCTGGAACCGGCCGCAGCCCGGTACGCCGCGGAACGCCGGTCGGACGAAGACGTTTCCAGGCTTCGTGAAATGATGGAGAAGGTGAAAGTTCTCTCCTATCAACAGGATGCGATGCAGATTCACGAGCTGAACTTTGCGTTTCACCAACTGATCGCAGAAGGGAGCCAAAACCCTTATCTCATGAAAATGATGAAAGATCTCAAGGTGCTGATCTCCTTTTACCGAAACGCGATTCTGCAGGTGGATCCAAAGCGGCCGGAGTCCGTCATGGCGGAGCACGAGGCCATTTTTCAAGCGATTGCCGAACAGAATGGGGAAAGGGCCTACAAGCAGATGGAAAAACACATCAGGAGCGATTATCAGCTTTGCATGGATGCCTACCGACAACTTACCGAGAAAGGAGAGGCTTATGGCCAAACATAAACCGTTGCAGGGTCTTCGGGTACTGGAATTGGGTACGCTGGTAGCGGCTCCGTTTGCAGGAAAAATCCTGGCCGAATTCGGGGCGGAAGTAATCAAGGTGGAGACGCCGGAAGCGGGGGATCCGCTGCGCAACTGGCGGGCCATGCATGGCAATACCTCCGTTTGGTGGTACGTCCAGGCCCGCAACAAAAAGTCGATCACGGTCGACATGCGAATCGCGGAAGGACAAGAGATCGTTCGGTCCCTGGCTCAAGAGGTAGACGTGATCATCGAAAATTTCCGGCCGGGTACGCTGGAGAAGTGGGGATTGGGATACGATACACTGCGGAGTCTTAATCCCGGTCTGATCATGACAAGAATCTCGGGATACGGGCAGACGGGGCCGTACAGCAGCAAGCCGGGGTTTGGCAGCGTCGCTGAAGCGATAGGCGGACTGCGCTTCCTGACCGGCTATCCCGATCGTCCGCCGGTTCGTGTAGGGATTGCCATCGGAGATCTGGCAGCGGGACTGTACGCGGTAATCGGTACGATGATGGCACTGCAGGCGCGCGAGAAAGATCCGGAGAAAAAAGGGCAGATGGTGGATGTCGCTCTGTACGAAGCCGTGTTCAGCCTGCTGGAAGGGATTCTCCCCGAGTATGACCTGAAGGGGTTGATTCGGGAACGGACGGGCAGTACGCTGCCGGGGATCGCCCCTTCCAACACCTATCTCTGTCAGGATGGCAAATACATTGTCATCGGTGCGAACGGCGACAGCATTTTTAAACGGCTGATGCAGGCGATCGGCCGCAGCGACCTGGCAGAAGATCCTCGCTTCGCAGAAAATCAGGGACGTGCTGAACACGTGGAGTTTATCGACCAGGTGATTGAAAACTGGACCAAACAATACCCGCTCAAGGAGGCGCAGCGGCGTCTGGACGAAGCGGCTGTACCGGTAGGACCCATCTACAGCATTGAGGATATCGTCGAGGATGCGCATTACCAGGCGCGGCAGATGCTGGAGACGGTTCAGTTGCCGGACGGGGAGCAGGTGCTTGTCCCAGGCATCGTTCCCAAGTTGTCTGATACGCCGGGAGGGTTGGATTGGATCGGACCTGAGCTGGGACAGCACAATTCGGAGATACTGGAAGGACTGCTTCAGCTTGACCAGGAGACTCTGTCCCGATTGAAAGAAAAGAGGGCGATCTGAATGAGGGACGTTACAATCATTGAGGTAGGGCCTCGCGATGGACTGCAAAACGAGCCCGGGTTCATTCCGACGGACAAAAAACTGCAGCTGATTCGCACGCTGATAGAGGCGGGGGTCAACCGCTTGGAGGCAACCTCGTACGTACACCCGCAGAGAGTGCCGCAAATGGCGGATGCCGCGGAGATCATGGGAGCCCTGTCGGAAGAGAAGGGTGTGTCGCTGAGTGCGTTGGTCCCCAACCTAAAAGGTTTTGAACGGGCACGCGCCCATCGTCTGGACGAGGTTAACTGGGTATCGGCTGCAAGCGAGACGTTTAACGCCCGCAATATCAATCAAACCGTCGAGGAGAATATCCGAGCGTTTGAGCAACTGGTTGCAAAGGCCAAGCAGGAAGGGATCAAAGTGCGCTTCTCCATCGCTACCAGCTTTGGCTGTCCGTTTGAAGGGAGAATCGACCAGGAACAGGTCATCCGCCTGGTTGAACGGGCATTGCAAGCGGGCGCGGATGAAATCGGCATTGCCGACACCATTGGAATTGCGGTGCCCGATCAGGTGTTTCAGCTTTGCAGCCGCGTGCTGCAGATATCCGGAAGCGTGCCGATCGCCGTTCACTTGCACGATACCAGAGGGCTGGCTCTGGCCAATGTCTATGCTGCTTATTCAGCGGGAATCCGCATGTTCGAAAGCGCCGTCGGAGGGCTGGGCGGATGTCCGTTTGCTCCGGGAGCGGCGGGCAATGTGGCAACGGAGGATGTCGTCTATCTGTTTGAGCGCATGAAGGTTCGCACAGGGCTTGATTTTTCAAAACTTTTGGACGCTTCTGAATTGGCGGTAGGCCTCTCTCAGAGAAAAGCGCTCGGGAGAATTCGCCTGGTGGAAGATAAATGGAACCCAACATTTCACTTTTAAGGAGGAATTTCAGTGAGTATGAAGAAATGGACCAGCCTTTTGTTGACAGTAGGATTGGCAGGAAGTTTGCTCGCCGGTTGCGGAAGTACGGCGGCTCCTGCCCAAAGCGGAAGCACAACCACACCTGCCCAGAGCGGAAGCGCGTCCGGCGGAGAGGGTTATCAGCCGGTAACCATTCGCCTGGCTTATAACCTTCCACAGGACCACCACATTTCCAGAGGAGTGGAGGACTTCGCCAAGAAAGTGACGGAGCGCTCCGGCGGCAATGTGAAGATTCAGGTGTACCCCGCCGGACAACTGCTGAGTGACAAGGAAATGAACCAGGCCATTCTTACAGGAGGCGTGGAGATGGGAGTCAACTCCGCGACGCTGTGGGCGTCAGTCGTTCCAGCGATGGGGATTTTTGACGTGCCGTACGCGTTTCCTACATATGATCTGGCAGGCAAGGCGCTGTCCGGCGAGATCGGCACCAAGCTGAACGCGGAGATGGAGAAAAAGGGTGCCAAGGTATTGATGTATGCCGACTACGGGTACGCGCAGTTTGCCAATAACGTGAAACCGCTGACGAAACCGGAGGACTTCCAGGGACTGAAGATCCGCAGCATCGGCCAGATTCCATCCGCGATGATTCAAGCGTATGGTGCCGCTCCTGTTTTCATGGGGGCCGGAGAGGTATACATGGCGCTGCAGCGCAAAACGATCGATGGTGCGACGTCAGGAACCACCGCCATGTTGCAGCGGAAGTACGACGAGGTTTCCAAGTATTTGACGATCGCCAACTACTCGTACCTGGAGTTTTTGCTGGCGGTTAACAAGAAGTTCTGGGACGGCTTGCCGCCCAAGACACAAGAATTGCTTGCCAGCACTGCCAAGGAGACGGAGCAGTGGATCCGCAGCCAGGCCGAACAGGAAGACAAAGCGACGGCTGAAAAGCTCAAGGAAAAGGGAATGGAAGTGTACGTGGTGCCGGAGAGCGACATCCCGCTCTGGAAGGAAGCGGCCAAACCGGCTTGGGACGAATTCCTGAAAGTCTCCGGTGATCTGGGGAAACAACTGCTGGATGACGTGCAGAAAATCAAGTAATGAGTAGCGGTGAACGGAGGAGGCACATGAAGCTGTTTCAATGGTTGTACAGGGGGCTGGACAAGATCATTTACTGGGGAGGAATCGCGGCCGGCGTGTTCATCATCCTGACAACCGGTATGATTTTTTACGAGGTTGTGTCCCGTTTCCTTTTCAATGCACCAACGACTTGGGCGACAGAACTGACCATCTACGCGATCATTGGCAGTTGTTTTGTGGGAGCGGCCTATGCGCTCCGGGAAGACGCCCATATCAAAGTAGACCTGCTGCTGCACAACGTACCCGCGCACGTGCGTAAAATCATGCTGATCGTCTCCAGTGTGTTGGGCCTGCTGTTTTCTGTCGTGTTTACCTGGTTTGGCTGGGAGCACGTGATGCAGTCGAAGGAACTCGGATTTACCTCCGCTTCACTGCTGCGCATTCCGATGTACATCCCGGAGATGCTGCTGCCGATCGGCGGAACGTTGCTCTGCTTTGCCTTTCTTCTTCAACTGGTTGACTACGCGCAGGGAAAGGATGGGAAGGAAGGAGGGGAAGCCATATGAGTCTGTTCTTCGCGGGGGGAATGGCCTCTCTGCTGCTGATCGGTTTGCCGGTGGCGTTTGCGCTGTCCCTGCTGGCAGCCATCGGTTTGTACTGGTTCAACGGCGGTGCGCTGGGATTAAGCCAGCTCCCGATCATCGCCTACAAAGCGTTGGATGATTTCACCGTCAGCGCGTTGCCGATGTACGTCCTGATGAGTCAGATCTTGCTGTTCAGCGGAGTGGGCAGGGAATTGTACGACATGGCGAGCAAATGGCTTCGTCACCTGCCGGGAGGGCTTGGCCTGGCTACCTTGACCTGCTGCGGAATCTTTGCTGCCATTTCCGGTTCCAGCGTCGCCACTGCGGTGACGATCGGAACGGTGGCCATCCCGGAGATGACAGCCCGCGGCTACGATCGGAAAAGCGTGCTCGGCTTGCTTGCAGCCGGGGGGACGCTGGGCATTTTGATTCCGCCCAGTGTGCCGATGATTATCTACGGATCCGTCACTGGAGAGTCGGTGGGCAAACTCTTCATCGCGGGTGTCGTTCCGGGCATCCTGCTGCTGTTGATTTTTATGGTGTACGCGTCCTGGAAATTACGGCATATCAAGGATGAGCCGGCAAGCTGGCCGGAGCGTTGGCAGGCCTCCCGCAAGGCGATTTGGGGTCTGATGATGCCTACGCTGATCATCGGCGGCATCTACACCGGAATCTTTACGCCGACGGAAGCGGCAGCGGCTGGCGTGGTGTTCAGCTTTCTCATCGCTTGGTTGGTTTACCGTAGCCTGACGCTGGAGAATCTGAAGAAGATCCTCCTCTCCACCGTAGCCACCAATGCCATGATCTTGTTTATCATTGTGGGCGCCATGCTGTTCGGGTTTATTCTAACATCGCTGCAGATCCCGCAAATGCTGACCGATTTGGCAACCTCGTGGGAGGTTTCCCGCTGGGTGATCTTCATCCTGATCAACCTGCTGTTGCTCGTGCTCGGCTGTTTCCTGGAGACCGTCTCGATACTCGTAATCACGCTGCCGATTCTCTATCCGATCATCACGTCGCTTGGGTTTGACCCGATCTGGTTTGCCATCATCATGGTGGTCAACATGGAGCTGGCGCTGATTTCGCCGCCGGTGGGACTGAACCTGTTCGTCTTAAAAGGTATCGATCCCAACACGCCAATCGCCACCATCGTCAGGGGAGCGATGCCGTACGCTGTCATCATGCTTTTGTTCATCGTGCTGCTCTCGCTCTTCCCGGAACTCACGACGTGGTTAGTCGATGAAGTGAAATAACGTCCCCCTCTGCCGTAGAAAGGATGCGGCAGAGGTTTTTTGATTGAGTGAAATCAGGGTGTCGGGAAAACCCCCGCGCTCGTCGAAGCCGTGCCCAATTGTTCATGTACCGCATGATAAAACATAGGCATGTACTTCCCGAAAATGAAAAAGTGTCCCCTGGATCGTCAATCGTGTTATAATGTTTGAAACTTCATAACAACCTTCAGGGCAGGGTGAAATTCCCGACCGGCGGTGATGACGTGTAGTCTGAGCCCGCGACTCGTTGACAGGCAAGGTGTGTCAGCGACTGACTTGGTGCGATTCCAGGGCCGACGGTACAGTCCGGATGGGAGAAGGTGAGACAGCCTTTGATAGCCAATCTTTTCGTAAAAATTGGCAATCATCAGGCTTATTTCCCTATGCCCTGATTTCAGATTCAAGGGCGTTTTTTATTTGGGAAAGGGAGATGGCAGTTGAACGACATCCATTATATGTCGCTGGCGCTTCAATTGGCGAAAGGGACGGCTGGACAAACCAGTCCCAACCCGATGGTCGGGGCCGTCGTGGTAAAAGACGGCATCATCGTTGGAATGGGGGCGCATTTGAGAGCGGGTGAGCCGCATGCGGAGGTCCACGCGCTGCGGATGGCTGGCGAAAAGGCAAAAGGAGCGGTGATCTATGTCACGCTGGAGCCGTGCAGCCATCACGGGCGAACGCCGCCGTGTGTGGACGCGGTGATCGCAGCTGGCATTTCCCGAGTCGTGATTGCGGTGCTTGACCCAAATCCGCTGGTGGCGGGGCGGGGAGCGGCGCGTCTGCGGGAAGCGGGGCTGGAGGTAACCGTTGGCGTATTGGAAGCGGAAGCCCGCCGTGTGAACGAGGTGTTTTTTCACTACATTACGACGGGTCGCCCGTTTGTGACGGTGAAAACGGCGAGCACGCTCGACGGCAAAATCGCGACACAAACGGGACACAGCCGCTGGATTACCGGCGAGGAGGCGCGAAAGCAGGTGCATGAGCTGCGGCGACAGCATGACGCCATTCTGGTGGGAGTCAATACCGTCATTGCCGACGACCCGGCGCTGACCGTGCGACTCGATCAGGCGGAAACCGGGAAGCAGCCCGTCCGCGTGATCCTCGACACGCATCTGCGCATTCCGCTGACAGCGCGTGTGGTTTCGGATGAAAAAGCGCCAACGTGGATTTTCACGGCACAGCAGGCCTCCCTGGAGAAAAAAGCGGCGCTTGCAGCCAAGGGCGTACAGGTCATCTCGCTGGAGGCGGAGAAGAAGCTGCCGATCGAACAAGTGCTGGCAACGCTGGGTCAGCGGGGAATCACCTCTCTCTTGGTGGAAGGCGGGGCCGCTGTTAACGGTGCGTTCCTTCAAGCGCAGGCGATCCAGAAAATCATCAGCTACGTATCGATGAAGCTGGTGGGAGGTGGCTCTGCTCCAACGCCGATTGGCGGGACAGGCATCGATCTGATGGGAGACGCTGTCCTGCTTCGGGATATGGAGCTGGAACAGGTGGGCGAACGGGATATCCGCATCAGCGGGTACCCGGTATGGGCTTCGGAACAGACGAAGGGAAACAGGGAGGTGTAGTCCATTGTTTACGGGGATCGTGGAAGAATTGGGCGTGCTGGAGAACGTGACGGGCAATTCTGTCGCAAGCAAGCTTTTGATCAAGGCAGACAAGGTGTTGAAAGGAGTGCAGCTCGGCGACAGCATCGCGGTAAACGGCGTTTGCTTGACGGTCACCTCATTTTCCTCCGCTCACTTCACTGCTGATGTGATGCCGGAAACCATGAAAAAGACGAACCTCGGTCGCTTAAAACGGGGCGAGACGATCAATCTGGAGCGGGCCATGAGGCTGGGTGACCGCTTTGGCGGGCATATCGTTTCCGGCCATGTGGACGGGACGGGTGAAATCGTTTCGCGGGAGCCTCATGCCAACGCCGTATTATTTCGGATCAAAGCAGGCGCCGATCTGCTCAAGTACATGGTGCCGCGCGGCTCGGTGGCGGTGGACGGCATCAGTTTGACCCTGGTTGACGTAACGGCTGCAGGCTTCACGATCTCGATCATTCCCCATACGCTCTCCCATACCAATATGCAGGGAAAGCATCCCGGTGATCTCGTCAATCTGGAGTGCGACGTGATTGGCAAATACGTCGAGCGGTTAATGGGATGGAAAACAACCGAGCAACACCCATCCGAAGCGACAGGGCTTACCATGGAGGTCCTGCGGGAAAACGGGTTTCTGTAAAAGAGAGGAAAGGGAGGAGCGGTTATGCTGGATACCATTGAAGCGGCGTTGGAAGATTTGAAGCAGGGGAAAGCGATCATTGTCGTGGACGATGAAGACCGGGAAAACGAAGGCGACCTGGTTTGCATGGCAGAGGCTGCCACACCGGAGATGGTAAACTTTATGGTAACCCACGGCAGAGGGCTGGTCTGCGTGCCGATAACGGAAGAGCACGCTGCCCGTCTGCAGTTGAAGCCGATGGTGGATGTAAACACCGACCGGCAGGGGACAGCGTTTACCGTCTCCATCGATGAGATCGGTACCCACACCGGCATTTCGGCGCATGAGCGGTCCCGCACGATTCTGGCGATGATGGATGAGACGAAAAAGGCGGAAGATTTTCGCCAGCCCGGTCACATTTTTCCGCTTGTCGCCAAAAGCGGGGGTGTCCTGCGCAGAGCGGGCCATACCGAGGCAGCAGTTGATCTGGCCAAACTGGCGGGCGGATTTCCTGCTGGAGTCATCTGCGAGATCATGAACGAAGACGGCTCCATGGCACGATTGCCGCAGCTTAAGGAGATGGCGAAGCGATTCGGGTTGAAGCTGATCTCGATCGCCGACCTGATTCGCTACCGGATGACCAGGGAGAGCCTGGTGAAACAGGAAATCCAGGTGCGGCTCCCCAGCACCCACGGCGATTTTCGCATTGCCGCCTACACCAATGAGCTGGATGAAAAAGAACACGTCGCCCTGATCAAAGGAGAGATCAAGCCGGATGAACCGGTATTGGTGCGCGTTCACTCCGAGTGCCTGACCGGAGATATTTTCGGCTCGCTTCGCTGTGACTGCGGCCCGCAGCTGCACGCTGCCCTGCAGCAGATCGAACAGGCCGGCAAAGGCGTGCTGCTTTACATGCGCCAGGAAGGGCGGGGCATCGGTCTGATCAACAAGCTGCGCGCCTACAAGCTGCAGGAGGAAGGCTACGATACGGTGGAGGCCAACGAAAAACTGGGCTTCCCCGCCGATTTGCGCGACTACGGGATTGGAGCGCAGATTCTCCGCGACCTGGGTGTCGGCAAAATCAGGTTATTGACCAACAATCCGCGGAAAATCCGCGGACTGGACGGATACGGCCTTCAGGTGGTGGAACGGGTCCCGATTCAAATGGAGGAGCAGCCGCACAACAAGCATTATCTTCATACCAAACACGAGAAGCTGGGACACCTGCTTCAACTGATCAAGGAGTGAGGACAGGATGAAAATATACGAGGGAAATCTGGTAGGTACGGGATTGCGGGTTGGGATTGTGGCCAGCCGATTTAACGAGTTTATTGTCAGCAAGCTGGTTGGAGGCGCGCTTGACGCATTGAAACGGCATGGAGTGAACGAGGAAGACGTGGAACTGGCGTGGGTGCCTGGTGCATTCGAGCTGCCGCTGATCGCCAAAAGGATGGCGGAATCGGGCAAATACGATGCCGTCGTGACGCTGGGTACAGTGATTCGCGGCTCGACTCCGCACTTCGATTACGTCTGCAGTGAATGCGCCAAAGGAGTGGCTTCCGTCGCCTTGACCACAGGAATTCCCACCATTTTCGGTGTCCTCACCACTGATACCATTGAGCAGGCGATCGAGCGCGCCGGTACAAAGGCGGGCAACAAAGGATGGGAGGCGGCTGCCTCCGCCATCGAGATGGCTAATCTGAGCCGGCAGTTTTAATATCACGAAAACAGGAGTCCTCAGGGGCTCCTGTTTTTTGTAAGTACATAGGAATTTATAAAAATCGACATCCAATACAGCCGCTAGGATCGTGTTCGGGGCCCCAGCCGACACCAGCGTTAGCTAGTTTCCCCTGAAAAATTCCTGGGGTAAGTCAAAAACAAAAGGAATTCAGCTCTCTAAATGGAAGTAGTGTTGTCGAGGCAATACATCCAAAAAGAGGGACTGAATTCCTTTCTTCATAAAGAAATTCAACAGTGCTCCTCGAAAATCCTTTTTGAGGTGAGCGATTATGTTAAAACTTCGTAACGAGCAAATCACATTGTGGGATACCCTTCTCCCTGAACCAATCC